>NZ_JBSFJV010000046.1:0-61108 GCF_053598235.1 Kitasatospora sp. NPDC001159 | reverse complement strand
GCCTCGGCGAGGCGGTCGGCGCTGAGGGCCTCGCCCTCGGCTGCGATGATCTTGGCGCGCTTCTCGCGCTCGGCCTCCGCCTGCCGGGCCATCGCTCGCTGCATGCTCGGCGGGAGCTCGATGTCCTTCAGCTCCACCAGCAGGACGAGGACGCCCCACTGCTGGGTGAGGCCGTCGAGGATCTCCTTGATCCGCTCGTTGAGGGTCTCGGTGTCGGTGAGCACCTGGTCGAGCAGAGAGCGGCCGACCACGTTGCGGACGGTCGTCTGGGCGATCTGGCCGACCGCGCTGGCCACGTCCTCGATCTCCACGATCGACTTCACCGGGTCCACCCGGCGGAAGTAGGCCACCGCCGCGACACCGATGGACACGTTGTCCCGGGTGATCACCTGCTGGGACGGGATCGGCATGGTCACCGTGCGCAGGGTGACCTTCCACATCCGGTCGGCCAGCGGGATCATGAACCGGATCCCGGGGTCGCGCACCCCGCGCAGCCGGCCCAGCCGGAACACCACCCCACGCTCGTACTGCCGCACGACGGCGACTCCCAGATTCGGCACGACAACCACCCTCCTCGACTCGGGAGCACCTCCAGCGTGCGGCGGATCCGCCGGAGCGGGCATGGGCCCACCGGCCCCAACCCGCCAGACGGACGGGCACGAACGGCGAACAGGCAGAGGACAGGCAGAGGCCGCAGGAGTGCAGCAGCGTTGATGTGGCGCCCGTATCCATCACGTGGAAAGTGGCGCGGGTGCCTAAGGGCCGACCCGCACGCGGCGCCGCGAGGGCGTCCGGCCGGCTCGGCAAGTAGCCGGACGCCGGCGAACCGCGTCCACCGGCGTCCGCACTGATCGGCCGCGCCGGGGCGTCAGGTGCCGCCGGTGATCTCGATGCGCCGTGGCTGCTTCATCTCCGCCTTGAGCAGGGGTGCTTTCACGGTCAGCACGCCCTTGTCGTAGCCGGCGGTGATGTCCCCTTCCTCGCATCCCTCCGGGAGCCGGATGCTGCGGGTGAAGGAACCGTAGCGGAACTCCGAGCGGTGCTTCTCCTTCCTCTCCTCACGACGCTCGGCGTGGACGGTCAGCACGCCGCCCTCGACGGTGATCTCGACGTCCTTGTCCGGGTCGATCCCCGGCAGCTCGGCCTTGATCACGAATGCGCCGTCCTCCTCGGACTCCTCCACACGGATGACGTGCTCCTCGGGGGACATGCGCAGCTCGAAGGGGAAGTCCTCGAACAGGTCCGGGAACGAGGGCCACCAGTGCGCACGCCTGCGCAGCAGTTCACCGGCCATCGTCGTCCTCCTCACTCGAACGGACACTCCCTCCATCCTGCGGTGCCGAAGCAGCCTTCGCGATCGCAGCGGCGGCCTGAGTACGTCCGCAGCCTGCCTCGACATCCTGAGCCAGTACCGTCCCCACCTACAGCGCGTCGTGGACCGCGAGTTGGAGACCGGAGCCGTGGCCACCGGCATGGTCATGCTGCACCCGCTCGGCGCCCTCGACGGCCCGTGTCCGGGCCGTCTGATCCGGAGGATGCCCCGGACCTGCGATCCGAGAGGGAGAGCAGTGGGTTCCGGGATTTCCCGGGGACTTTTACATGCCGTGGGCCGGGGAATGTTTGGCCCGTTGGTTCAACGGGTAAAAATTAGAATTTTTCGTCATCCTTGTCCGAAATCATTCACCCTGGCTCAAAACTGTATGGGACCTCCCGGGAGATGAGAGGTGATTCATCTTGATTGATTGATGTGGACAGAACGAGTGGAGTGGATCTAGTATCCAGGATGGCTTGGGCCCATGATGGTCAGTCAGGTAAGCGAAATTGCCCGGTAACTGGTTATTGACAATCGGGGGAATCATTATGCCTAATCCCGCCGTGTGGAACGTCGTGTTCGATGCGGGAAATGACTCCGACATCGTTCTTGCCGCCGATTTCCCGGTGACCGGCCGGAACGAGGGCGGATTTGCCGAGCTCGCGCCCGGTCTGAATCTGGATTGCTCGCTGTGGCAGACGGTCGCGCCGGTTCGCGCCCCCGAGGCGGGCGCCTCACCGGACGGATACCTGGAGGCCTGGCTTTCGGAGGTCGAGGCGTCCGGCCGGACGGTCCGGGCGGTCATGGGCTACTGCGCGGGCTCGGTGTTCGCGGGCGCCCTGGCTGAGAAGATCGCCGCGCGTCAGCCCTCCGCCCCCGAGGTCGTCGTCTTCGACCCCGAGCTGGTCGACGTGCCCACCGCCCACCTCCAGTTCGGACGGGTGGTCGGCAACATGACGGCCGTCCTGACGGGCGAGGAGATCACCCGCCTGTCCGAGACGGCGGAGCAGCTCGCCGCCAAGCCCGGCATCGAGCCGGCCGAGTTCGCGGCCGAGCTGTACGCGGTGTTCAAGCCGGTCGGCATGGCCGCCCTGCGGCGGGCCGGGCTGGCCGAGGACTACGCCGATGAACTGGTCGCCATGGTCGGCTCGTTCATGGCCTACCTCTGCGCCGCCTCCGGGCTCGACCCGCGGACGGGCTGGGCGCGCGCCACGGTGGTCACCTCCGCCAGCGAGCGCAGCGGCCTGAACCGGATGCGCGCCACGCCGGGCGTCGCGCCCATCGCCATCGCGGACGAGCGCCGCTTCGAGGTCGAGCACCGCGACCTCCTGCGCACTCCCGCCGTCGCCGAGGCGGTGGCCGGCCTGCTGGCCGCCCGGCTGGAGGGCGGCGCGTGAGCCCCGACATACCGGGCGGGGCCGTTCACGCGTCCCGCAAGGAGACCACCCTCTGGTTGCTCGACGAGCTTGTCCCTGGGAGCGGAGCGAACAACCTGTCGCTCGCCTTACGGGTGCGCGGCCGCCTCGACCCCGCCGTCTCCGCGAAGGCCACTCAGCTCCTGCTGGAGCGCTTCGAAGTGCTGCGGACGGTGTTCCACCGCGACGACGCCGCGCTCACCAAGGCCGTCCCGGCTTCCCTGGCCGTGGACCTGGAGGAGGCCGACCTCGGCGAGGGCGAGGAGCTCGCCGTCCTGACCGCCTTCGTCGCCCGGCCGTTCCTCGCGGACGGCAGCCCGCTCGTGCGGGCCCTGCTGCTGCACGGCCCGGACCGCGACGTGTACTGCCTGGCCCTGCACCACGCGGTGTCGGACGTCCAGTCCACGGCGATCCTGCGAGCCGAGTTCGTCACGCTGTACGATGCGGTGCTCGCCGGCGAGCATCCCGAGCCCGTCGAGGTGCCCGCCTGGCACGAGCCCGAGCCGTCGGAGAAGAGCCGCCGGTACTGGGCCGAGACCATGGCCGGATTCCGGTCCTCCGGGCTGGAGCTGTGGTGCGAGCGCGCCGAGCAGCCGGTCACCACGCTGCAGGGCGACGAGGTCACCCACGTGCTGTCGCCCGAGGCCCACGCGGTGGTGCGCCGCCTGCAGCGGGAGCTGCGGGCCCCGGAGTCGGTGGTCCTGCTCACCGCCTACGCCGTGCTCCTCGCCGCGCACGGCGCCGGCCCGGACCTGACCATCGGTTCGCCGGTGAACTCCCGCACCCGGGAGGCGATGGACGCGATCGGCTACCACAGCAACCTCGTCGCGCTGCGCCTGCTGCTCGACCGGGAGGCGAGCTTCCGGGACCTCGCCGCACGGGCCCGTCGAACCTTCCTGGAGGCGATGGCCCATCAGGACGTGTCCGCCGACGAACTGCTCGACGTCGTCGAACGGGACGGTTCCGGTTGGCGCAACGTGCTGTTCAAACACGTTTTCAACTACGTTCCCTACGTGGAGGATCAGCGGGCCTTCACGATTGCCGGAACCGAGGCCGAGCTCGTCGTCGTGGAGAACGGTTTCAGCCAGTTCGACCTCGAATTCTTCGTCTCCTCCGACAAGGACAAGGCCACCGTGCGCGCGGTGTTCTACACCGGCGTGTTGGATCGATCCGACGTCGAACTGATGGTCAGCCGCTACGACGCGCTTCTGGTCGCGGTGGGTGCCGAACCGGACGCGCCGATCGCCTCGCTGCCGACCTGGTCGGCGCAGGACCGCGCGGTCATCGACGCCGCCAACGCGACCGGACGCGCCGTCGAACCGCCGTCGGTGCTCGCTGGCTTCGCCCGGCGCGCCGCCGCCGAGCCGAAGGCCCTGGCCGTCCGCGACGGCGACAGCGCGGTGACGTACGGCGCACTGTGGTCGGCCGCCGTCGACACGGCCGCCCGGCTGACGGAGGCCGGGGTGCGGCGCGGGGACGTCGTCGCCCTGCTGCTGCCGCGCGGCGCGGCCCTCGCGGCCGCGGTGTTCGGCACCTGGCTCGCGGGCGCGGCCTACCTGCCGCTCGACCCGAACCACCCCGAGGAGCGGCTGGCCCACCAGCTCGACGACGCGGGTGCCCGTACCGTGATCGTCGGCACGGGGATCACCGCGCCGGACGGTCCCCGTCCGGTGGCCGCGCCCGACTGCGCCACGGCCCCCGAGGTGCCGGTCGACGTGGCCGCCGTGGTCGTCGAGCCCGACGACCTGGCCTACCTGATCTACACCTCCGGCTCGACCGGCCGGCCCAAGGGCATCCCCATCCGGCACCGCAGCCTGGTCAACCACATCGTCGACTACGCCGAACGGTTCGGCGTGGCCGGCTCCCCCCGGCCGACCGGCTGGCTGAGCACGTACAGCTTCGACACGTCCTCGCTCGAACTGATGATGCCGCTGCTGCACGGCGGCCACACCGTGGTGCTCCCCGACGAGGCGCGCACCGACGGCGCCCTGCTGGCGGCGGCCGTCACCGCCCACGACATCGGCTTCCTGCAGGCCACCCCGACCACCTGGCGGCTGGTCGTCCGGGAGGCCGCCGACCTGACGGCCGGCCGGACCATCCTGACCGGCGGCGAGCCGCTGCCCGCCGAGCTGGCCGACACGCTGCTCGCGGCCGGCGCCGACCTCTGGAACGTCTACGGGCCGACCGAGAGCACGATCTGGGCGACGGCCGGCCGGATGACCGCCGACCGCACCGGCCGGGTGGACGTCGGCTCGCCCGTCACCAACACCCGGATCTTCATCGCCGACCCGCACGGCCGACCGCTGCCGATCGGCCTGCGCGGCGAGCTCTGCGTGGCCGGGGTCGGCGTCGCCGAAGGCTACCACCGGCGGCCCGCGCTGACCGGCGAGCGCTTCGGCGAGAACGCCGAGTACGGCCGCTTCCACCGCTCCGGGGACGTCGCCTGCTGGCGGCCGGACGGCCGGATCGACCTGTACGGGCGGACCGACCGCCAGGTCAAGCTGCGCGGCAACCGCGTGGAGCTGGCCGAGGTGGAGGCCGTGCTGGTCGCCCACCCCGACGTCGAGGCTGCGGCCGTGGTCGTCGTCGGCGACCCCGGGGCGGACGGCTCGCTGGCGGCGTTCGTCCGGGTGCCGCACCGGCCCGAGGCCGTCGACGAACTCTGGGACCACGCGCACAAGCTGCTCCCGCGCTCGGTGATCCCGCACCGGTTCGTCGCCGTGGACGCGTTCCCGCGCACCGGCAGTGACAAGGTCGACTACCTGGCCCTCGCCGCCCTCGCGGCGCAGGACCAGGGCCCGGCCGCCGCCACCGACCGCACCGCGGCGGCGGACGACGAGCTGACCGAGACGATCACCGGCCTCTTCGCCGAGCTGCTGGAACGCCAGGACCTCCACGCCGGAGCGAACTTCTTCGCCAACGGCGGGCACTCGCTGCTGGCCGTCGTGCTCGCCCAGCGGATCCGGGACCTCACCGGCGTCCGGCTCGCACTGACCGACATGTTCGAAAACCCGACCCCCTCCGCGCTGGTCGACCGGCTGCGCCGGAGCGCCTGACCGGACCTCGAAGGAGCCACACCCCATGGAGATCCTCAAGCTGGCCGTCAGCGGCTGGTTCGCCCGCGCGCTGGCCGTCGCCGCCCGGCTGGAGATAGCGGACATCCTCGACGGCGGGTCGATGACCGCCGCCGAGCTGGCCAAGCGCACCGAGACCGACCCCGACGTGCTGTACCGCCTGCTGCAGATGCTCACCGTGCCGGGCGTCCTGGAGCGGGACGGCGAGAAGTTCAAGCTCGCCGAGACCTACGAGCCGCTCCGGGCCGACCACCCGTTCACCCAGCGCCACTTCGCGATCCTCTCCGCCGAGCTGTACGACGACGCCTTCGGCGGCCTGATGCACACCGTCAAGACCGGCCGCTCCGGGTTCCAGGAGGTGTTCGGGGAGTCGCTGTACGCGTACCTGGAGACCCACCCCGACACCGCCGAGCTGTTCGACCAGGGCATGGTGGACCTGGCCGCGCCGGTCGCCCACTTCCTGGTCCAGCAGCACGACTTCGCCGGCGCCTCGACCGTCGTCGACGTCGGCGGCGGCAGCGGCGGCCTGCTCCCGGGCATCCTCGCGGCCAACCCCGGGCTCCAGGGCGTCGTCGCCGACCGGGCCAGCGTCTGCAGCCGGGGCAAGGACGCCCTCGGCCGGGTCGGCGACCAGGAGGTGCTCGACCGGATCAGCTACGTGCCCAGCGACTTCTTCGCGTCCGTCCCCGCCGGGGCCGACCGCTACCTGCTGAAGAACGTGCTGCACGACTGGACCTACGACAACTGCGTGCGCATCCTGCGGACCATCGCCACCGCGATGGCCGAGAGCCCGGCCGGCGCCCGGCTGCTCGTGCTGGAGCCGCTGGTGGAGAACGACATCGACGGCTGGCGCGCGATGTTCCAGGCGGTGGCGTGCGACGAGGGCACCCTCGGCCTGGACGAGCCGGCGCTGCGCCGGGCCCTGGAGGAGGGCGGCTTCACCGTCGAGTCGGTGACCCAGCTGCCCACCGGCCACAAGGTCCTCGAAGCAGCCCTGCGCGCCTCCTGACCATGCTCACACCGGTCTTCCTGTTCGCGGGTCAGGGCTCCCAGTACCACGGCATGGGCAAGTGGCTCTACGGGGCCGACGCCGTGTTCCGGGACACCCTCGACTCCCTGGACGCCGTCGTCCGCGACACCCGGGGCGACTCCGTGGTCGCCGCCATCCACGGCGGCGACCACGGGCCCGAGCGGCCGATGACGCGGCTGGCGCTGACCCAGCCGGCCATCTTCATGGTCGAGTACGCCCTGGCGCGGATGCTGCGCTCGTACGGCTTCGAGCCCGGGGCGGTGCTCGGCGCCAGCCTGGGCGAGGTCGCGGCGGCCGCGGTGGCCGGCGTCCTCGCCCCCGAGGAGTGCCTGGCCTCCCTGCTGCGGCAGGTGGAACTCTTCGAGGCGGAGTGCCCCCGCGGGGGCATGCTCGCGGTGCTCGCCGACGTCGGCCTCGCCCGGCGGGACCCGGCCCTCGCCCGGGCGCACGTGGCCGCGGTGAACTCACCGGAGAACTTCGTCCTCGCCTCGACGGCCGGGGAACTGGACCGGATCGAGCGCCACCTGCAGGCCTCGGGCACGCTCTGCCAGCGGCTGCCCGTCCTCTACCCCTTCCACTCGCCGCTGATCGACCCGATGGAGGGCGCCTTCAAGGACCTGGTCGGCTCGCTGACCACCAGGCCCGCGACGACGCCGCTGATCTCCGGCACCACCGGGACGGCCGTGCAGATGATCGACCCGACCCACCTGTGGCGGGTCCTGCGCGAACCGTTCGACCTGACGACGGCGCTCGGCCCGCTGCTGGCCCGGGACGACCTGCTCTTCCTGGACCTCGGGCCGTCCGGGTCGATGGCCAACCTGGTGCGCGCGGCCCTGCCGAAGGGCAGCGCGTCCCGGGTCATGCCGCTGCTGTCCCCGTACGCCCGCGAGGAGGCGCTCCACCGGGCCGTGCTCGACGCACGCCCCGCGCTCGCCACCCCCACACGAAGAACCGAGGTGACACCCGTGACCGCTCCGGCGGCAGTGCCCGCCAGACCCTCCGTCGACCCGAAGACGCTCGACGTCTGGGTCTTCCCCGGGCAGGGAGCGCAGGCCAAGGGCATGGGCCGGGAGGTGTTCGACCGGTTCCCCGACCTGGTGGCCCGGGCCGACGCCGTGCTCGGCTACTCCGTCCGCGAACTGTGCCTGGAGGACCCGGGCCGCAACCTGCGCGACACCCGCTACACCCAGCCCGCGCTGTACGTCGTCAACGCGCTCACCTGGCTGGCGGCCGTGCAGGAGGGCGGCCGGCTGCCCGACTACGTCCTCGGCCACAGCCTCGGCGAGTTCGTCGCCCTGTTCGCCGCGGGGGTGTACGACTTCGAGACCGGGCTGCGGCTGGTCGCCGAGCGCGGCCGACTGATGGGCGAGGTGACCGGCGGCACGATGGCCGCGGTCTCCGGCGTCGATGCCGGGCTCGTCCGGCAGGTGCTCCGGGACCACGCCCTCGACGAGCTCGACCTCGCCAACGACAACGCGCCCACCCAGACGGTGATCGCCGGCCCGGTGGAGGCCGTCAACCGGGCGCTGCCGCTGCTGAAGGAGGCGGGCGCCCGCTGCGCACCGCTCAACGTCAGCGCGCCGTTCCACAGCCGCTACATGGCGCAGGCCGCTGAGGAGTTCGGACGGCTGCTCGATGCCACCACCTTCGCCGCGCCCAAGATCCCGGTGATCGGCAACGTCGAGGCCAGGCCCTACCGGGCGGGCGAGGTGGCCGCCACGCTCCGCCGGCAGATCGTCTCGCCGGTCCGCTGGACGGACAGCATCCGGCTGCTCATGGGGCTGGGGGAATTCCGGGTGCGGGAGCTCGGCCCCGGGCAGGTGCTGACGAAGCTCGTCGACCGCATCCGGACCGAGGCCGCCCCGCTCCCGGCCTCCGCGCTCCCGGCCGCGGACGACCGGGCCGCCGAGGCGGCGCGGCCCCTTGCCGCGGCCCGCCCGGAGCCCGCACCGGCCCCGACGGCGCAGGCCGTCCGAAGCCCCGGGGGGCTGGGGTCGGCAGCCTTCCGCCGTGCCTACGGGGTCCGCCTCGCCTACGCGGCGGGCGGGATGCGCCTCGGCATCGGCTCGGTGGACCTGGTCGCCCGGATGGCGAAGGCCGGCCTGCTCTCCTTCTTCGGCGCCGCCGGACTCCCCGCGGCCGAGGTGGGCACGGCGGTGGCCCGGATCCGGGACCTCACCCCGGCCGGCGCGCCGTTCGGCGTCAACGTCACGCACGACCCGTTCGACCCGGGAGCGGAGGACGAGCTGGTCGACGTGCTGATCCGGCACGACGTCCGGTTCGTGGAGGCCGCGACGCACGTCGAGGTGACGCCCGCCCTGGTGCGGCACCGCCTCACCGGCGCCCGGGTACTGCCGGACGGCACCGTCCACGTGCCCCGCAAGCTGCTGGCCAAGGTGACCCGCCCGGACGCGGCGCGCCTGTTCCTCTCGCCGCCGCCCGCCGCGCTCGCGCGGCAGCTGGTGGCCGAGGGGCTGCTCACCGCCGAGGAGGCGGCGGCCGGCGAGCGCGTCGCGCTGGCGGACGACGTCTGCGCGGTCGGCGACGCCGGTGACCACTCGGACTTGGCGGCCCTGTGGGCGCTGCTGCCCTCGCTGCGCCGACTGCGCTCGGAGCTCGGGGGGGTCGCGCAGGCCGTGCGGATCGGGGCCGGCGGCGGCATCGGCGCACCGGAGTCGGCGGCGGCGGCCTTCGTCCTCGGCGCCGACTTCGTCCTCACCGGCTCGGTCAACCTGTGCACGGCCGAGAGCGGGATCAGCCCGGCGGCCAAGGACCTGCTGCAGCAGGCCGACGTGCACGACACGGCGTTCGCGCCGTACGGCGGGCTGTTCGAACTCGGGGGCCGTGCCCGGGTGTTCCGCCGCGGCGTGCTGTTCCACGCCAGGGCGACCAAGCTCTACGACCTGTGGCGCAACCACGACTCCTGGGACGCCGTTCCCGCCGCGGTGCGGGCCAAGGTGGAGCGCGACTACCTCGGCGCCCCGTTCGACGAGGTGTACGCACGGCTCGGCCGCACCGCCGAACCCGGGACCGACCCCAAGCGGCGGATGGCGCTGGTCTTCCGCTGGTACTGCGCGCAGGCGAGCGCCTGGGCCATCGAGGGCGCACCGGACCGGGTCGCCGACTACCAGATCCCCTGCGGCCCGGCACTGGGCGCGTGCAACCGCTGGCTGGCGCACACTCCGCTGCGCGACTGGCGGGACCGCCACGCCGACGAACTGGCCGACCGCCTGATGGCCGAGGCCGCCGCCGTCGGCACCGACGCCGACCCGGCCGCATGACCCACCGCGCCGCCCCGGCCCGACCGAAACGTTGAAGGAAGAGCGAGGCTGACCCATGACCGACACCGCCGTGCCCGAGCACCCGCACGACGCCGACGAACCCGCCGGGACCCGCGGACCCGACCCGCTCGCCAGCGAGTTCGACCTGTCCGACCCGGCGTTCATCACCGACCCCGAGGCGGGCGAGCGCTGGCTCTCGGCCCCCCGCCCGGTCTGCCGCGGCAAGTTCGCCGACGGCACCGACATCTGGGTGGCCACCGGCTACCAGGACGTCAGGACCGTACTGGGCGAGCCGACCCTGCGCAGCCGCCCGCCGGGTGACTCGCACCGGGCGAGCATGCTCAGCCGGGGCATCCCCGAGGACATCGTCGACATGTTCGACTCGACCCTGCTGACCATGGACGGCGCCGACCACATGCGGGTGCGCCGGCTCGTCACCCGGGCACTGTCCGCGCGCCGGATGCAGGCGCTGTCCCCGGCGATCGCCCGCGTGGCCCAGCGCCTGCTGGACGACCTGGCGGCCGAGCCCGAGCCCGACCTGATCGCGCACTACGCCCATCCGCTGGCCATCATCGTCATCTGCGAGCTGCTCGGCGTGGACGAGGAGTACCGCGAGCAGTGGCGGGAGTGGAGCGAGACGCTGGCCCAGGCCCTGCGGCCCAACCCCGAGCAGTTCGCCCCGGCCGTGCGCGGCATGGCCGAGGTGACGCGGAAGCTGATCGACGCCCGCCGGGCCGAGCCCAGGGACGACCTGATCTCCGAGCTCGTCGAGGCGCAGGAGGACGACAGCGAGCGGCTGAACGACGACGAGCTGGTGGCGCTGGCCATGGTCCTCGTGCAGGCCGGCCACGAGACCGTCCGCAACCTCGTCGCGCTCGGCGCCCTCACCCTCCTCCAGCACCCCGACCAGCTGCGGCTGCTGAAGGAGAACCCCGAGATCGGCGACCGCGCGGTGGCCGAACTGGTGCGCCACACCGCGCCGGTGAAGCACACCTTCCGCCGCTTCGCCACCGAGCCGGTCGAGATCGGCGGGGTGACGGTGCAGCCGGGCGAGGCCATCCAGGTGGTGCTGGCGGCCGCCAACCGCGACCCGGAGGAGTTCGAGCACCCGGAACGCCTGGACCTCACCCGCGAGCACAACCCGCACCTGGGCTTCGGCCGCGGCGCCCACTACTGCCTGGGGGGCAGCCTCGCCCTGATCGAGGGTGAGATCGCCCTGACCAGCCTGTTCGACCGGTTCCCCGACCTGCGGCCGGCCGTCGACCCGGCGGAGATCGCGCCGCGCTACCTGCTGGCCATGCAACGGTTCCCGGTGCTGCTGTCACCGGAGGAAGAGAAGTGATGAGCGACGCCACCCGCATCCCCACCGTCGACGGCCTGCCGATGAGCCGAGGCCGCTGTCCCTTCGACCCGGCCGTGGGGCTCGCGGAGCTGCGCGCCGAGCACCCGGTCGCCCGGATGGTGTTCCCGGACGGGCACACCGGCTGGCTGGTCACCGGCTACGACGAGGTCCGCCGGCTGCTGACGGAGCGTCGGATGAGCTCGCGCGGGGACCTCCTGCGCACGCCCATCCCGCTGCCGATGGCCGCGGCCCGCACCGAGATCCCGCCGGGCATGTTCACCGCGATGGACCCGCCGGAGCACACCCGCTACCGGCGCCAGGTCGCCTCGTGGTTCTCGGCCCGCCGCACCCGGACGATGGAACCGTGGATGACCGAGCTGGTGGAACACCACCTCGACGAGATGGTGGCCCGCGGCGGGCCGGTCGACCTGGTCCAGGCGTTCGCCGAGCCGGTGGCCGCCGCCGCGATCTGCGAACTGCTCGGCGTGCCGACCGAGCAGCGCGAGGAGTTCGGCAAGGCCGTCCAGTCGCTGTTCACCGTGCACTCCAGCGCCGAGGAGGCGATCGCGGGCTGGCAGAACATCGGGGCCCAGCTGGTGCGGCTGGTCCAGACGAAGCGCGCCGAGCCCGCCGACGACCTGCTCGGCACGCTCGTCGCCGGGGGCGACCTCACCGACGAGGAGCTCGCCACGGTCGGCAGCGTGCTGCTCGTCGCCGGCTACGACACCAGCCTCAACATGATCGGCCTGGGGACCTTCGCGCTGCTCGAACACCCGGAGCAGTACGCCGCGCTGGCCGCCGACCCGTCGCTGGCCCCGAAGGCCGTCGAGGAACTGCTGCGCTACCTGACGGTCGTCCACGGGGGCGCGATCCGCGCGGCCGGCGAGGACCTGGAGTTCGACGGTCACCGGATGGCCGCCGGCGACGCGGTCTCGATGTCGCTCGCCGCGGCCAACCGCGACCCCGCGCTCTGCGCAGACCCGGACCGGCTCGACATCACCCGGGAGCCGGTGCCGCACCTGGCCTTCGGGTACGGCATCCACCAGTGCGTCGGGCAGCAGCTCGCCCGGCTGGAGCTGCGGATCGCCTTCGAGCGCCTGGCCGCGCGACTGCCGGAGCTGCGCCTCGCCGTCCCGGCCGAGGAGATCCGCACCCGGGCGGAGATGATCATCTACGGCGTCCACGAGCTGCCGGTGACCTGGTGAACGGGGAGACCATGCTGTACCGCGAAATGCTCAAGTCCAAGATCCACCGCGCGACGGTGCGACAGGCGGACCTGCACTACGTCGGCTCGATCACCATCGACGCCACCCTGATGAAGGCCGCGAACCTCTGGCCCGGCGAGAAGGTCGACGTCGTCGACGTCGACAACGGCGCCCGCCTGAGCACCTACGTCATCGAGGGCGAGGCCGACAGCGGGATCATCGGCATCAACGGCGCCGCCGCCCGGCTCATCAGCCCCGGCGACACGGTCATCATCATCGCCTACGCCTCCATGAGCGAGGAACACGCGCGCTCGTACGAACCCAGCATCGTGTTCGTCGACGCGGACAACCGGCCGGTCGCGACCGGCAGCGACCCGGCCGACGTGCCCGAAGGCTTCGCCCTGGTCCGCGGCGACACCGTCAGCGCGTGACCGCCCCCAACCCGCCCTCCGGAGAGCGCACATGACTGCCACCCCCGAGATCATGACCGCCTTCACCAGCGGCCTCGCGGACATCAATCTCGACGAGTCCAGCACACCCCGCCAGGGCCAGAAGGCCGCCGGGATGAAGTCGGCCAGCTCCACCATCTACGACATGGCCGCCGCCCTCTCCGCCGGGGGCGACCTCTGGAACTGGGGCATGTACGACGCCAAGCTCGTCGAGGAGATCCGGGCCCGGGTGCCCGGGTTCGGCGAGCCGTGGACCGACGGCTTCAGCGAGCAGCTGTACTTCCTCGCCCTGCGCGACCTCCCGGTCGAGCTCGACGGCCTCGCGGGCCGGGACGTCCTGGAGGTCGGCTGCGGCATCGGGGAAGGCCTGAACTTCCTCTCCAGGATCGTCCCCGAGGCCCGGATGACCGGTCTCGACCTGTCGCCCAGGGCGATCACCCGGGCCACCGCGACCCTCGCCCGGGGGAGCGGCCTGCGGTTCGTCCACGGCGACGCCGAGGACCTGCCGTTCGAAGACGCGTCGGTGGACGTGCTCGTCAACATCGAGAGCTCGCACACCTACCCCGACCTCGGCAGGTTCCTGCGCGAGGCCGCGCGGGTGCTGCGCCCGGGCGGCCACCTCAGCCACATCGACGTGTTCACCCGCCAGCGCTACACGGCCATGCGCAAGAGCGCCGCGGAGATCGACGAGCTGGAGTGGACCACCGACCACGACATCTCCGCCGAGGTCCGCGCGGCGGTGCGGCGGCGGATGGCGCAGGGCAGCCACTTCCGCAAGAAGCTGGAGCGCCAGCGGCTCAACCCGCTGATGCGCCAGATCGTGGCGCACAGCCAGATCCTCATGTTCGGCGGCATGTTCGCCGGCTACCAGCCGAACTCCACGATCAGGGCGCTCAGCCGGATCGGTGTGGTGCCGTGGATGAGCGGGCTGCCGATGGAGAGTTACCGCCACCAGATCGCCGTCCGCCGATGACACCGCCCGGCGGGGCGCCGGCCCCCGGCGCCCCGCCACCCGGACCGAGAGAGGGAGACGTGAACGCACGGCTGTTCGCCGTCGCGGCCGACACCGAGGACCGGCTCCGGGCGGCGCTGCTCGCCCACCGGGAGCGGATCCGGGCCGGGCGCGACCTGCCCCCGCTGGCCCACTACTGCCGGGACGCCGCGACCGGCTCCGAAGGCCCGCACCGGGTCGCCTTCGCCGTCGAGTCGTACGGGGAACTCGCCGAGCGGCTCGACGAGTCGAGCGCGGCGGAGGGCAGGGGAAGCCTCCCGGAGGCCCCCGCCCGGCCTCCCGGGCTGGTGTTCGTCTTCGCCGGCCAGGGCGCCCAGTGGTACGGGATGGGGCGCGAACTGCTCGCCACCGAGCCGGTGTTCCGCGACGCCCTGCACCGCTGCGACCGGGAGGTCCGGGAGTTCGCCGGCTTCTCCGTCGTGGAGCAGCTCGGCCTGGACGCCACGGCGTCCAGGCTGGGGGAGATCGACGTCCTGCAGCCGACCATGGTGTCCCTGCAGATCGCCCTGGTGGCGCTGTGGCGCAGCTGGGGCGTGACGCCGGACGCGGTGGTCGGCCACAGCATGGGGGAGATCGCCGCCGCGTACACCGCCGGCGCACTGCCCCTGCGGGACGCCCTGATGATCGCGTGCCGGCGCAGCGCGCTGCTGCGCCGGATCGTGGGCAAGGGGGCGCTGGCCACCACGGAGCTCCCGCCCGCCGAGGCCCACGTGGTGGCCGCGGCCAGCGGCGGCCGGATCAGCGTCGCCGGGGAGAACAGCCCCCGTTCGACGGTACTGGCCGGTGATGCGGACTCACTCGCCGCGCTGGTGGAGGAGTTGGAGCGGCGGGACGTCTACTGCCGGGTGATCAAGGGCACGGTCGCCTCGCACAGCCACTACGTCGACGAGCTGCAGGATGACCTGAGGGCCGCTCTGCGCTCGCTGCGGCCGGCCTCGACGCGGGTGCCGATGTACTCGACGGTGACGGCCGAGCCGGTGCCGGGGACGGAACTCGGCGCCGGCTACTGGATGCGCAACCTCCGGGAGCCCGTCCGGCTCGCCGCCGCGGTGGAGGGGCTCCACGAGGCCGGCCACGAGGTGTTCGTCGAGGTCAGCACCCACCCGGTGCTGCTCAGCCCGATCCGGCAGACGCTGGAGCACGGCGAGCGGACCGGTCGGCTGCTGCCCTCGGGCCGTCGGCGCGCCGAGCGCCGCTCGGTGCTCGACTCGCTGGGCACACTCCACCTCTGCGGGTTCCGGCCGAACTGGGCGGCGCTGTTCCCGCCCGCCGGGACCGCGTCGGCGCTGACGCCGTACCAGGAGGCCGTGCTGGACGCGGTGCGCCGACCGAGGCCGGTGCCGGCCGGGATCTGAGGGGCCGGGGCCCGTCTCGACGGGCCCCGGCAAGGAGGAGGCGGAAGGCCCCGCGTTCCGGGTGCGGGGCCTTCCGCCGGTCTTCATCCGGCGCTGCCCACCGGGGCGGCGAGCCGGTAGCGGTTGGACTCCCGGGCCAGGAGCCCGTCGTCGACGAGGGTGCGCCGCAGCGAGACGGCGTCCAGCGCGCCGCCCTCGCACCACGGCTGCAGGCGGTCGGTCACCGTCCGCTCGTCATACTCGTCGCCAGCGGTGAAGGTGCTCTCGGCGACGTGTCCGAGCACCGCGAGCCGGGCGTCGTCCTGCTCCGGCACGTTGACCAGGACGCCGCCGCGGATGTGGCCGCGCAGCTGCGGGTCGGGCTGGTCGGCTGCCGTCTCCTCCGCCACCCGCCGGGCGGCAGTCTCCGCGGCCGCGGCGAGGGCGTCGTCGTCCAGCGCCAGCGAGCCGCGCCCCTGGACGAGCAGCCCGCTGCGGACGAGCCGTCCGATGGCCTTGGCGGCCTGCGGTGCGGCGAGCCCCGAGGTGGAGAGGATCTCCGAGGAGGTCGACGCGCCGAGGGCGACCGCCGAGAACACCCGGCGCAGTACCGGATCGGCCAGTTCGATGGCGAGTTGTTCGGGTGTCATGAGAGAGAACGCATCCTTTCCGAAGCCTGCCGGCCCGTGCGCCCGGCAGGGGCCGGTTCCCAGCCGGGGTTCAGCGGCCCTTGCGCTTGACCTTGATCTTGGACAGGTCGGTGGAGACCGACCGGAGGTCGCGGTACTCGCCCCCGAGCTTGCGGATGGCGGCCGCGGCCAGTTCCTCGGCCTGGCCCAGCACGAGGTCCTCGGTGTCCTCCTCGGTCGCCGGGATGAGGACCCGGAAGGTGAAGGTGAGCAGGGCCGGCTCGTAGGTGATGGTGCCCTCCTCGGTGAACCTGGCCTTGAACAGGTCGTGGTCGCCCGCCTGGGCGACCAGGGACGCACGCTGTTCATCCGTGAGCTCGGCGAACTTGCCGTGGGTGATGACCTGGTAGGTTGTACCGCTCATAACTGTGGTTCTCCAGGTGTGGATTCGGTCGTCGGCCCGCGATCCGCGGGCGCGCGCAGCGGAGTTGACCGCACGTCAGTAGATGACAAGGCAGCAGGTCAGCCTAGCAGCCGGGGGCGAACACCCCTTCGGCTGCCGAGGCTCACTTCTGCTCCGGCCGGTGCGTCCGGTGCGGCAGGAGGAACAGCAGGCCGGTGACGAGCACCAGTCCGCCGGCCGCCCAGTACAGCGCCTCGCTGTAGGTGGCGATGAAGGTCTTGGAGCGGATCTGTCCGAGGGCGGTGCCGATCGCCTTGACGTCGGCGCCGGAGTCCTGGCTGGTGCCGGGGGCGCTCGCGAGCAGCGTGGTGCAGCTCTCGGGCACCTTGGTCAGGTCGGGCTGGCCGAGCGAGTCGGTCGCGCAGGTCCGGATCGCTCCGGCCTGGGCCGGTGCCACCGCCTGGACGGCCGGGATGACCTTGTCGGCCTGCGGGCCCGCGTTGCTCGCCAGGGCGGAGAAGAAGACACCGCCGATGATCGCCACGCCGAGGGCCGCGCCGAGCTGACCGGTCGCGTTGATGATGCCGGACGCTGCGCCCGCCTCCTGCGGCTTGACCTCGCGCAGGATCAGACCGGTCAGCGGGGCCATCAGCAGACCCATGCCGGAGCCGAGCAGGAGCATGGACGGGACGGCGTGCCAGGAGGTGATGTCGCCCCCGGCGTGGTTCGCGACCCAGGCGTAGGAGGCGATGCCGAGCACCATCATCAGGGCGCCCGCCACCAGGGTGTACCGCCCGTACCGGGGGAAGAGCGTGCGCACCGCGATCGTGCCGACGATCGGGACCCCGAGCGAGAACGGGATCGCGGTCAGACCGGTGTGCAGCGCCGACCAGCCCAGGCCGCCCTGGAGGTAGAGCGTCCAGCTGAGGAAGAAGCCCGCCGGGACGGCGCTGAAGAGCATCTGCGCCGCGACGCCGGCGCCGAACGCGCGGACCTGGAACAGCGAGAGGATCACCAGCGGGGATCCGTCCTTGCGGGTCTTGTACCGCTCGTAGAAGACGAAGCCCACGATGACGGGTGCGGCGCCGAACAGGCAGGTGATGCTCCAGGCGGGCCAGTCGAGTTCACGGCCGAGCATGAGCGGCAGCATCAGCAGGAGCAGACCGACGATCGCGAGCAGCATGCCGATCAGGTCCAGCCGCATCGCGTGCGGGGACTTCGACTCCTTCATCCACTTCGCGGCCCCGATCAGGGCGGCCGCGCCGACCGGCAGGTTGACCACGAAGATGCTCCGCCAGCCGAGGTCGAGCGGGCTCCAGTCGACCAGGGCGCCGCCGAGGATGGGGGCGGCGACGATGGCCAGGCCGATCATGCCCGCGTACAGACTGACGACGCGGCCGATCTCCTGCGGGGCGAACGTGACGTGGATGATCGCCAGGACCTGCGGGACCATGATCGCGGCGGCCACACCCTGGAGGATGCGGGAGGCAACCAGCATCTCGGAGTTCTGCGCGGCCGCGCACAGGGCGGAGGCCACGACGAACCCGGCGACACCGGTCATGAACATCCGCTTGCGGCCGAAGATGTCGCCGAGCCTGCCACCGGTGATCAGGATGGCCGCGAAGGACAGCGTGTAGCCGGCGGTCACCGCCTGGATGACGACGGCCGACGCACCGAGGTCGCCCTGGATGGTCGGGATCGCCACGGTGACGATGTTGACGTCCAGCAGGTCCATGAAGGTGGCGACCAGCAGAACGGCCAGCGCGAGCCACCGCTTCGGGTCCGGCGCGGGGGCGTCGGAGGCGACAGGCGGTTCGGCGGTCGGCTGCTCCGCCTGCCCTGCCTTGCTGCTCATGGGTTCTTCTCCGGCTTCTCGATCGATGGCGTCCGCCCCTTGGTGGTCGGACGCCCGGGGGACGGGCGGGAGGCTTCCTTGGCGGGCGCGGGGTTCCGGGCGAGCGCGCTCCACGAGCGCATCAGTAGCTCGATGGCGTTCGCGACGGTGTCGATGTCGCTGTCCTCGGGGGAGAGCACGCGCTGGATGGACAGGCCGTCGCCCAGCGCGTGCACGACGAGGGCCAGGAACTCGACCGGGGCCGGGGGAGCGACCGAGCGGGCGGCGAAGCCCTGTTCCAGCGCGTGGGCGAGCGCGGCGCGCGAACGCCGCTCGCGGTCGGCGAGCAGCGGCAGCAGCTCCGGGTCGCGCAGGCCGTAGAGCCAGAGCTCGGTGCGCAGGGCGAGCCAGCTGCCGAGGGTCTCGTCGCGCCGGCGGTACCAGGACCGCATGTGCTCCATCAGGCTGTCGAACGACCCGGCGTCGCGGCTGAGCTCCTGCATCTCCTCGAGCTCGCGCTGGGTGCGCTGCTCCAGCAGGGCCAGGACGAGCTCGTGCTTGCCCTCGAAGTTGCCGTAGAACGCGCCGCGGGTGTAGCCGGCGCGCTCGACGATCTGCTCGACCGAGGTGCCGTTGACGCCGTGCTCGGCGAAGAGTTCGGCCGCGGCCTGCAGCAGCTGCTCGCGGGTGAGTTCCCGGCTCTGCTGCCGGGTGAGCCGCCTGGTGATGGTGATCGCCTCCTGATGCGCCGTCGGATACAAGACTGTATCCCAATACGGTTCTGTATCTGAAATGGGTTTCCGTACGACGACGGGCTGCCGCCGCCTCCCGAGGGGAGGCGGCGGCAGCCCGAGGATGACCGGCGGGGCGAATCCCGAGGTCAGTGCACGTAGCGTCGCATCAGCCGGTCCAGTTCCGCGGCCGGGTCGGCGGTGATGCCGCCGTGGACCGGACTGGGCTGGACGATCGCGCTGCGCGGCGCGGTGAGCCAGCCGAAGCGGGTCCGGGCGGTGCCGCCGGCGGCGGGGCCGGCGGCCCGGTCGCCGGCGCAGATCGCGCGGATCGCGTCGAGGGCGGCCGCGACGGCCAGGACGTCGACCCCGGGGTCGAGGGCGCGCAGCCGCGCCTCGTCGAGGTGGATCGCGGCGCCGAGGTAGTCGGCCTCCCTGCAGTACAGCAGCGCGCCGACGTTGATCCGCTCGCCGCGGTCGACGCGGGGAACGGCGTACAGCAGTGCGTAGTCGAATCCGATGGACGGGGTCGTCGTAGTGCTCATGCCGGCCACCAGTCGCGCTCGCCGGCGCAACGGGCCAGGAGGTAGTCGCAGTAGCGCTCCCGCAGCACGGCGGGTTCGAGGCCGTTCGCGGAGTTCATGCCCAGGAGGAAGTGGTCGGGCACAAGCGCGACGACCTCCTCCACGGTCTCGCGGGTCACCAGGGCCGCCAGTTCGGCGTCCAGGTCCCGGAGCTTCGCGTCGGGCAGGTCGGCTACCGGCTCGCTCAGGACGTGCGAGTCCATCGGGTACTTGCGGTTGGCCCAGGCGTCCACGGCCGGCCACGAGTGCTGGAAGATCAGGGCGGCGCCGTGGTCGATCGCCCACAGCTCCCGGTGCCAGATCAGCAGGTTGGGGTTGGACCAGGTGCGGTCCACGTTGGCCGTGAGCGCGTCCAGCCAGTAGATCCGGGCGGCCTCCTCGGCCGGCGGTTGCCACTTGATGCCGTCGTAGTTCACCGAACCGGGCAGGAAGTCCATGCCCAGGTTCTGGCCGGTGCTTGCGAGCAACAGGTCCTGCACCTCCTGGTCCGGCTCGCGGCGGGCCAGTTCGGGGTCGATGTCGAGGAGCACCAGCTCGGGCACCCGGATGCCCAGGCGCCGGCCGAGCTCGCCGCACACGACCTCCGCGACCAGGGCCGCGCTGCCCTGCCCGGCGCCCTTGAACTTGACCACATAGGTGCCGTCGTTGTCGGCCTCGACGATGCCGGGGAGTGAGCCGCCCTCGCGCAGGGCGGTCACGTACTGCGTGCCTTTCACGTTCCGTAACATGCTGGGCACCCTACTCGGGGCGGTGGTGTGCTCCAAAGCGCTGGCCGAATCCGTGCCGTCGGCACGGGAGTTCACGGAATCGGCGACGGACCGGCCGAACCGGTCTCCCGGTGAATTCCGGATGTGGCGGTCGTGGCCGGATTGTCGCCCCCTGTCGACGGTTTCCGGCCGATATCCAGGCGGGCCGGGGCGGGCCACTCCGGCGGCGGCGTCCGGGTGTCCCGTTCCGACCGCCGCCGCGAGCGGTCGAAACGGGTCGCCGAGTGACTGGACGTCAGCTGTTGGACCATCAGAATCCCCTGGTGGGGGCGGTCGTGGAGAAAGTTTGCAGTGATGGGAATGAAATCCGCCGCCGCGGGGAAGGCCTTGCCCGGCCCGCGTGTCGAACGGGTGTCCGCTCGACGTGGCGTACGGGCGCATGTCCGGCGGTTCCCCGTCGTGAACGAACTGACACCCCTTGCGGGTCGTGGACATGATCGTTCATGATGATCGGCGTCGGGGGGGCGTGACCACGGGGACGTGGGAGGCGGAATCGGCCTCTTCAGCCGCCGACTGTTCTTCTTCGACGGGTTTCACGAATCGTGCGCGGGTGGCTTGCCGCGCACCTGCGGAGCCCGCGCGACGACACGTCAGGGACGGGGGATGTGGTGATCCGGCGCCGCCGAGAGATGTCATGTACATGTCCAAAAGCGGGACTCGGCCGTACGGCGCCGACCCCCTTCCTGCTGCCCGCCCCGTCCACCGGGAGGCCGGCATGCTGAGCCGGTCGGTCGTCCTGGGGCTCCCCTCGCTGTCCGTCGGCGGACTGTCGGAGAACTGGCTGCTGCGCGAGGCCGGCGATCTCCACTGGGAGCTGATCGGCAACCACTTCGGCAGCAAGGTCGCCGACCTGACGGACAGCGACGGCACCAGGCTGTTGCCCGCCTTCGTCCGCGTCCGGCTCACCGCCGCCGACTCCCTGCGGTTCTTCGCCGAGCACGACCAGGGGCTGCTCGACGGCACGCTCACCAGGCTGGACGACCAGGCCTTCGTCAGCGACGTCCGGTTCGCCACCGCGACCTCGCACGTCGAGGCCCGGCTGCTCACCGCCTTCGTCCGCAGGGGCACGGGCAACTGGCTCTCGCCCGGCACCCCGCGCAACCCGGGCTGGGCGCCGGTGGCCCGGCCGACCGCCGAACACCTGGAGTTCCAGGCCGAGTTCCGCGCCATGAGCGGGCTCGGCCCCGGTGACGGCCCCGGCCTGTTCCAGGACACCTACGAGCTCAACCCGTTCGCCGACGTCAACGCGGCCGGCCTGCTCTACTTCGCCTCGTACCCGCACATCAACGACCGGGGCGAGCGCAAGTACCTGCAGTCGCTCGCACCGGGAGGGGAGTGGGCCGTCGAGGCCTGCACCCTCAGTCGGGACATCCTCTATCTGGGCAACTGCGGCCTCGAGGACTCGGTGCGCTACCGGCTGGACGACTGCCGCTTCGAGTCGGACCACCGCGCCGTGCTCACCTCGACCCTGCTGCGGGAACGCGACGGCCGGCCGCTGGCCCGGATCGAGACCGTCAAGCGCCTCGTCCACCCCGGCGTCTTCGCCGTCCTCTGGGGCGGCGGGGCGGCCCGGGCCCAGGCCTCCGCGCCGTCCTCTGGGGCCGCGGCTCCGGCCCAGGCCCAGGCACCCGCCGCCCTCGTCCTTGACGACCTGGAGGCCGACCTCCTGCCGCTGCTGGAGGACCTGCTCGCCCGGCCCGCCGGCTCGCTGACCGCCGAGGACGACCTGCGCCCGTTCGGGCTGGACAGCCTGGCGCTGTCGGAGCTCGCCGCCCGGGTCGAGGACGAACTCGGGCTCGAACTCGACCCCAGCACCATGTTCCAGGCGTTCACGGCCGCTGCCATGGCCCGCGTGCTGCGCGGCGAGCGACCGGCGGCCGCGACCGGCCCGGTGGTCGGTGCGCCCCGCGACCCGGCGGCGCCGATCGCCGTGGTCGGGATGGCCGGCCGGTTCCCCGGTGCGGAGAGCGTCACCGAGCTGTGGGACCTGCTCGGCCGGGACGCGGACGCCGTCCGCGACATCCCGGTCGACCGGTGGGACACCGCCGCCCACCCCGACCTGGTGGGCAAGGCGGCCCTGCTCGACGACATCCGCCGCTTCGACCACGAGTTCTTCGCCGTCAGCCCGCGCGAGGCGGCGCTGATGGACCCCCAGCAGCGGCTGCTCCTGGAGGTCGCCTGGGCCACGGCCGAGGACGCCGGCTGGGACCCGACCGCGCTGGCCGGCACCCGCACCGGCGTCTACGCGGGCGTCTGCCACTCGGACTACGCCGCCGTCCTCGCCGCGCACGCCAGCCGCGACGAACCGCACCTGAGCGTCGCCGTGTCGCCGTCCCTGGTGGCCAACCGCATCTCGTACGCCCTCGGGCTGCGCGGCCCCAGCGTCGCCGTGGACACCCTCTGTTCCTCCTCCCTGGTCGCCGTCGCCCAGGCCGTCGCCGCGCTGCGCGCCGGCGAGTGCGACCAGGCCTTCGCCGGCGGCGTCAACGTGCTGTGCGACCCGGGTCGGCAGAACGCCTACCAGCGCACCGGCGTGCTGAGCCCGCGCGGCCGCTGCCACACCTTCGACGACGACGCGGACGGCTACGTCCGGGGCGAGGGCGTGTGCGCCCTGCTACTCAAGCCGCTGGACCGGGCCCTGGCCGACGGGGACCGCGTGCACGCGGTGATCCGCGGCGTGGCCGTCAACCACGGCGGGCAGGCCCAGTCCTTCACCGCGCCCAACCCGGAGGCCCAGGCCGACCTGCTGGTCGCCGCCTACACCGAGGCTGGCGTCGACCCGGCGACGGTCGGCTACCTGGAGGCGCACGGCACCGGTACGCGCCTCGGCGACCCGATCGAGGTCTCCGGGATGGTCGCCGCGTTCGAGCGCCTCTACGACCGCTGGGGGCACCCGCGCCCGGAGCGGCCGCACTGCGGCGTCGGCTCGCTCAAGACCAACATCGGCCACCTGGAGGCCGCCGCCGGGATCGCGGGCATGATCAAGGTGATCCTGGCCATGCGCCACCGTACGATCCCGGCCACCCGCAACATCACCCGGCCGAACCGGATGATCAAGGTCGAGGGCTCCCCGCTGCGGCTCCAACGGGAGCGCGGCCCCTGGGAGGTGCCGACCGGCGGCGGCCCCCGCCGGGCCGGTGTCAGCTCCTTCGGCATGGGCGGCACCAACGCGCACGTCGTGCTGGAGGAGGCACCCGCGGCGGCGGCCGATCGGCCGCTCGACCGCCCGGTGGTCGTCCCCGTCTCGGCCCGCACCCCGCAGGCGCTGCGCGCCGCGGTGGCCGCGCTGCTCGCCGTGGTGCGCTCGCCGGATGCCCCGCCGCTCGCCTCCATCGCCCGGACGATGCGCACCGGACGGGCGGCCCTGGCACACCGCGTCGCCGTGGAGGCCACCGACCTCGCCGGGCTCGCCGAGGGGCTCGCCACCGTCTTCGACCGCGAGCCCGCCGTGGAGCGGGAGTCGACGACCCCGGACGCCCCGCCGGTCTCGCTGCCGACCTACCCGTTCAGCCGCGACCGGCACTGGGCGGCGCCCACGGCCGGTGCCGAGTTCCTCACCACCACCTGGGAGGACGCGCCCGCCCCGCCGACCGCCCCCGGCGGCCGGTTCCTGGCGGTGACCGCCGACCGGGAACTCGCCCGCCTGGTGCTCGGCGAGCAGGCCGTCGTGCACGTCCCGGGAGACCCGCTGACCGACCCGGCAGGCCTGACCGGGATCGTCGACCTGGTCGACTGGACCGAGCCCGGCACCCGGGTGACCGAACGGATCGCGCTGCTCCAACAGGTGCTCGCCGCCAACACCCGGGCCGGACTGCGCTGCGTCCACGTGAGCGGCGCAGAGCGGTCCGTCCTCGCCGGGTTCTACCGAGCCCTCTCCG
Source organism: Kitasatospora sp. NPDC001159 (assembly GCF_053598235.1). NCBI lineage: Bacteria > Bacillati > Actinomycetota > Actinomycetes > Kitasatosporales > Streptomycetaceae > Kitasatospora > Kitasatospora sp. NPDC001159. Next base: position 36,828 of record NZ_JBSFJV010000046.1, on the reverse strand, counting down.
GTGAGTTCCCGGCCGTCCACGCGCGGACCGTCCGGGTGGACGGCGGTGCCGACGACCTCGCCGCCGCCGTCGCCACCGAGGCGGCGGCGGTCGACCGGGAGACCGAACTGCGCCACACCGGCGGTCGCCGCCGCCGCCCGGTGGCCGGGTTCGCCCCGGCCGCCGCCGGGGCCGACCCGCTCACCGGCCTGGACCGCGGCGCGACGGTGATCACCGGCGGCCTCGGCGGCATCGGCCTGCGCCTGGCGGCCCACCTGGCCGACCGGGGCGCCCGGCACCTCGTCCTGGTCGGCCGCTCCCGGATGCCCGCCCGCAACCAGTGGGCGTCCCTCCTCGCGGACCCGTCCACCGACCCGGTGCTGCGTGCCCGGCTCACCGCGCTGACCGCGTTGGTCGAGCGCGGGGTGACCCTGACCGTGCGCACCGACGCGCTGGACGACACGGCCCGGCTGCGGCGACTGTTCGGCCAGGTCAGGAAGCAGTCCGGGGAGATCGTCGCCGCCTTCCACTGCGCCGGTGTGATGGACCGCCCGACGTCCTTCCTGGCCCGCGGCGCCGAGGAGATCGCCCGGGTGCTGCAGCCCAAGACCGAGGGGCTGCGGGTGCTCCGGTCGGCCTTCGGCGGGCAGCCGCCGAAGCTCCTGGTGCTGTTCTCCTCGGTAGCGGCGGCCTCGCCCCGGCTGGCTGCGGGCTACCTGGACTACGCGGCGGCGAACACCGCGCTCGACGACTTCGCCGAGGCCCGGGCCGACGAGCCCGGCTGCGTGGTGCGCTCGCTGCGCTGGCCGCTGTGGCGCGAGGTGGGGATGGGGGCCGACCGCACCAGTGCCAGTGCCGCGCTCGGCGTCCCCGACGTGGACGGGACGGACGCGCTGCGGCTGTTCGACCTCGCCCTGCGGGTGCCCGACCGGCCGGTGTTGCTGCCGTGCCTCGTGGAGCGCTCGTCGGTCGCCGCGGAGGAGCTGTACCTGGCGCCGCAGCCGGCCGCTCCGGCGCAGCCGGCGCCCGCGTCGGCCACCCCCGCGGACCCGGCGGCCGCGCCGGACCTCGGCTGGCTGGTCGCCGTCGTGGCCCGCACGACCAGGGTCGACCCCGCGTTGCTGGGACCCGACACGGCGCTCGGCGACGTCGGCGTGGACTCGCTACTGATGGCCGAACTGGTGCGGGCGCTCGAAGCCGAGCTCGGCGACGTGGTCGACCCGAGCCTGCTGCAGGAGCACCCGACCCTCGGCGGGCTCGCCGCCGCCCTCGACGCCCCTGCCGCACCGTCCGCACCCACGGCTGTGCCACCGGTCCCCGCCACCCCGGTCGCCCCGGCCGCCCCGGCGGTGCTCCCGGCCCCGGCCGTGGCCCCCGCCGCCGCGCCCGTCGGCCGGCCGACGCCCGTCGCCGTGATCGGCATGGCCTGCCGCCTGCCCGGTGCGAGCGACCCGGACCGGCTCTGGCAGGCCCTGCTGGCCGGCCGCGACCTCGTCACCGACGTTCCGGCCGATCGCTGGGACACCGCCGCGCTCTACCACCCCGACGGCGGCCACGGGCGCAGCCAGAGCAAGTGGGGCGGGTTCCTCGACGACGCCGCCCTGTTCGACCCCGGCTACTTCGGCTTCGACGACGAGACCGCACGGCACCTGGACCCGCTGGTGCGCAAGACCCTGGAGGTCTCGGTGGAGGCCGTCCGGGACGCCGGGTACACCGACGCCGAGCTACGCGGGCGTCCGGTGGGGGTGTTCGTGGGCGCCCGCACCGGCAACCACCGCGTCCACCTCCAGCCGCCGAAGCGCGAGTACGTCGTCGGCGTGAACCAGAACTTCGTGGCTGCGCACGTCTCGCACTTCCTCGACCTCACCGGCCCCAACCTCGTGGTCGACAGCGCCTGTTCGTCCTCGCTGGTGAGCATCCACCTGGCGGCCCAGAGCCTCGCCTCGGGCGAGTCGTCGATGGCCCTGGCCGGCGGGGTGGACCTCCTCTTCGACGAGGAGCCGTACCTCATGCTCAGCGCCGGCAAGGCGCTGTCCCCCAGCGGCCGCTGCCGCACCTTCGACGAGTCCGCCGACGGGCTGGTGCCCGGCGAGGGCGCCGGGATGGTGCTGCTGAAGCGGCTGGACGACGCGGTGCGCGACGGCGACCGGGTGCTCGCGGTGCTCGAATCGTCGGGCGTCAACAACGACGGCCGGACGATGGGGCACACCACGCCCAACGGCCGCGCCCAGCGCGCCCTGGTCTCCGAGGTGCTCACCCGCGGCGGGATCGACGCCCGGACGATCGGGTACGTCGAGGCCCACGGCACCGGCACGATGATCGGTGACCCGATCGAGCTCCAGGCGCTCACCGCCGTCCACCGCGCCCACACGCAGGACCGCGGCTACTGCGGGATCGGCAGCATCAAGAGCTCGATGGGCCACCTGCTCAGCGCCGCCGGCGTCGCCGGATTCATCAAGGCCGTGCAGATCCTGCGGCACGGCACGCTCGTTCCCACCCTGCACTGCCGCCGCCCGAACCCGCGCTTCGCCTTCGCCGAGTCGCCGTTCTTCCCGGTGACGGAGGTCGTGGACCTGCCCGCCGGCAGCCGGGTCGCGGTGAGCGCCTTCGGCTTCGGTGGGACCAACGCCCACGCCGTCCTCGGCGCCGGCACGCCCGGCGAGCCCGGACGCCCCCCGCTGCCGCCCCCCACCTACCGGCGTCGCCGGTTCTGGCACCGGCCCGCCGCCGTGCCCGCCCCGGCCCCGCGCCGGTCGGCCCGGCTCGACCTGACCCTCACGTAAACCGGCGCACCCGCCCGCCGCCCGCCGAGCCGAACCGCCCATCACCAGGAGAGAACACGTGGACCGACGGTCCGTACGCTGTGCCTTACACCTGAACAGGGACAACCCGATCGTCGACGACCACCGTGTGCACGGGGTGCGCACCCTGCCGGGCGTGACGTTCCTCGACATCGTCCAACGGCTGCTCGCGGCACACGACTTCCCGCTGGAGCAGACCGGCCTGAGCGACGTGCTGTTCGTCGAGCCCGTGGTGACCACCGAGGCCTTCGACCGGGAGCTGACCGTCGAGGCCGAACCCGACGGCGACGTCCACCGGGTGACGGCGACCAGCCGGCGCACCCACGACGGCAGCCCGGTCGACGACACGGTGACCACCCACCTGCGGGCGACCCTGCACACCGACCTGCCGCCGCTCACCGGCGCGCCCGACCCGGCGCCGGCCAGCGCCGCGCGCGACGTCGCCGAGGTGTACGCGACCGGGCGTTCGGCGGGCATCGAGCACCGGGCGTTCATGCGGGTCACCGGCACCCTGCGGGCCTCGGCCGACCGGGTCTGGTCCGAGCTCGCCCTCGGCGAGGAAGCACGCGCCACGGCCGAGGACTTCCTGCTCCACCCCGCCCTGCTCGACGGCTCCACCATGCAGGCGTACGCCCTCGCCTTCGCGGGCGAGGACGCCGACGGGCGCCCGCTGATCCCGTTGCACATCGGTGCGTTCCGGGCGGTCCGACCGCTCGGCGAGGCCTGCACGGTGGACCTGCGGTTCACCCGGGTGGCGGCCGGTGCCGACGTGGTGAAGGCCGACATCGACCTGTACGACGGCTCGGGCGCGCCCGCCGCCCGGTTCACCGGCCTCACCTTCAAGCGGATCCGCTCCACGGCGTCGATCACCCGGCTCACCACGGCGGCCGCGGAGCCGGACCCCGCCGTGCCGGAAGCCCTGTCGGTCCCGTCCGCCCCGGCGGCCGCCGGTGACGGGCTGGACGACCTCCGGGCGGAGGTCGCCGGGCTGGTCCGCCACGCCGTCGGGGATCCCGGCCTGGTGGTCGACGGCGACCTCGGCTTCTACGACCTCGGGCTGGACTCGACCCACCTGCTCTCGCTGGTCCGCGCCTTCGAGGAGCGGTGGGACATCTCCCTCTACCCGACCCTGCTGTTCGAGTACCCCACGGTCGACGCGGTCGCCGCCCACCTGCTCGACCTGCTGCCCGCCGACCGGCGCGCCCCGGCGGCCCCCGCGGTGGACGAGCCGCAGCCCGACACCCCGGCCCGCACGCACTGCCTGACCGGAGTCTGGCAGTCGGCGCCCCGCCCGGCCGCACCGGAGCCGGGCCCGCTGCTGGTGATCGGCGACCTCCCGGTGCGCCCCGGGCAGATCACCGTCCGGCGCGGCGAGGCCTTCCGCCGACTGGGGCCCGACGCGTACGAGCTCCGCGCCGACGACGCCGGCGACCTCCGGCTGCTCCTGGCCGAGCTCGGCACCGAACCCGAGCGGGTGCTGCACCTGGCCGCACCCGCCGGCGACCTCCCCGAGGCCGTCGAGTCGGCCTGTCGTGAGCTGCTCGCCCTCGTGCAGGCCCTCGCACCGTGTCCGGTGCCCGTCGTGCACGCCGGGCCGGGGCCGGTCGCGGCCGCGGTGGCGGGGCTGGCCCGGACGGTCCGCCTGGAGCAGCCCAAGCTCACCGTGACCGCCGTCGAGTGCGACGGCGACGCCGACCCGCAGGCGTTGCTCGCGGAGTTCGGCGACGGAGCCGAGACGTGGGTGAGGCACACGCGGGGGCGCCGCGAGGTGCGCCGCTACCGCGACGCGCGGCTCGACGCCGGGCAGCGGATCCGCCCCGGCGGCGTCTACCTGGTCACCGGCGGTGCGGGCGGCATCGGCCGGGAGCTCGCCGCGCTGATGGCCGAGCGGGGTGCCACGGCCGTGCTGGCCGGGCGGACGCCCCCGTCGGAGCCGATCGCCGGCCGGTTCGTCCGCGCCGACGTGACGGTGCCCGCCGACGTGGCGGCCCTGGTCGCCGACGTCCTCGACCGGCACGGCCGGCTGGACGGCGTCGTGCACGCGGCCGGATCGCTGCGGGACGGCATGCTGCCCGGAAAGTCCGCCGCGGACCTCTCCGCGGTGCTGGCGCCCAAGGTGCGCGGCACGGTGCTGCTCCACCGGGCGACCCGTCACCTGAGCCTCGACTTCTTCGCGCTGTTCTCCTCGGTGACGGGCGTCGCCGGAAACGTCGGGCAGGCTGACTACGCCGCGGCCAGCGCCTTCCAGGACGCCTACGCACGCGAGCACGGCCTCACCTCCTTCGGCTGGCCGCTGTGGGCCGAGGGAGGGATGCGCACCGACGACGCGGCGCGGGCGCTGTTCCGCCGTCAGGGGCAGGTCCCGCTGCCGACCGCGGAGGGCCTGGCGGTGTTCGAGCGGGCGCTGTCGCTCACCGGTGCGGAGGTCGTGGTGCTGCACGGCGACCCTGAGCGCGCCCGCGAGGCGCTGGCCCTGGTCCCCGCCGCCGCGGTGACCGAGCCGGCCTGGGTCGAGGAGGGTGCGCCCGACCCGACCGGGGACATCGCGGTGATCGGCGTCGCCGGCCGCTACCCCATGGCCGAGGACCTCGACCAGTTCTGGACCAACCTGCGGACCGGACGCGACTGCGTCACCGAGATCCCCGAGGACCGCTGGGAGCCGGGCGGCTTCTACGAGCCGCAGCGCACCCCCGGGCGCTCGACCAGCAAGTGGGGCGGCTTCCTCGACGGCATCGACGAGTTCGACCCCGGCTTCTTCCGGATCACGCCGCGTGAGGCCGAGGGCATGGACCCGCAGGAGCGGTTGTTCCTGCAGACCTCCTGGCACGCCCTGGAGGACGCCGGCCTCACCCGCGCCGACGTCGCCGGGCGCCAGGTGGGCGTCTTCGCCGGGGTGATGTTCACCCAGTACCAGATGCTCGGCCTGGGGGCGGAGGACCGGCTGCCGGTACTGCCGACATCCTTCGCCTCAGCCGTCGCCAACCGGGTCTCCTACTTCCTCGACCTGCGCGGTCCCAGCCTCGCGCTCGACACCATGTGCTCGTCATCCCTGACGGCGCTGCACCTGGCGTGCGAGAGCCTGCGCTCCGGCGACTGCGAACTGGCGCTCGCCGGCGGCGTGAACACGATCGTCCACCCGTACAAGTACCTGCACCTGAGCCAGGTCGGCTTCGTCTCCTCCGACGGCCGCTGCAGGGCCTTCGGCGAGGGCGGGGACGGCTACGTGCCCGGCGAGGGCGTCGGCGTCGTCGTGCTCAAGCCGCTGGCCCGCGCGCTGGAGGACGGCGACCGCGTCCTCGGCGTGATCAAGGGCAGCGCCGTCAACCACGGCGGGCGGGCGGGCGGCTTCTTCGTGCCCAACCCGGCCGCCCAGGCCGACGTGGTGCGCCGGGCGCTCGGGCGGGCGAACGTCGACCCGGCCTCGATCGGCTACGTCGAGGCGCACGGCACCGGGACCGCGCTCGGCGACCCGATCGAGATCTCCGCCCTGACCCAGGTCTTCGGGGGGACGACGGCGCGGATCGGGTCCGTGAAGTCGTCGATCGGCCACCTGGAGTCCGCGGCCGGGATCGCCGGCCTGACCAAGATCCTTCTGCAACTGCGCCACCGCACCCTCGCGCCGTCCCTGCACGCCGACCCGGCGAACCCCGCCATCGACTGGGACGCCGTCGGGCTGCACGTGCAGCGCCGGGCCGAACCGTGGCCGGCCGGGGTCGGCACCCCGCGCCGGGCCGGCCTGAGCGCGTTCGGTGCGGGCGGGGCCAACGCCCACGTCGTCGTCGAGGAGTTCCCGGAGCCGCCCGGACCGGACACCGACCTCTGCGGGCCGCAGGCCGTCCTGCTCTCCGCCCGCACGGAGGAGGCGCTGCGCGAACTGGCGCTCCGCTACACCGACCTGCCAGCCGCCGACCGGACCGCCGAGGTGGCGGAACTGGCCGGGCTGGCGGGCGCGGACCCGGACACCGCCCTCGACGAGCTCGGCCTGGACGCGGAGGACCTGCGCCGCCTGGCGCTGACGTTCGGCGAGCGCTTCCCCGGCCTGGCCCCGCACGTCGACGCCCGTTCGACGCTGGCCGACCTCGCCGCGGCGGTGCCGGCTGGCACCGGATCCGGCGTCTCGCTGGCGGACTTCGCCTACACCACGCAGATCGGGCGGGAAGCCATGGCCGAGCGGCTCGCCGCGGTCGTCTCCGGGCCGGACGAACTCCGCTCCGCCCTGCAGGCCTACCTGAACGGCTCGGCGCCGGCCGGCTGCTACCGGGGCACCGCCACCGGGCCGGGCGGCGTCACCGCCCCGGACTCCCTAGACCCGCACGAGCTGGCCCGGGCCTGGGTGGCCGGCGCCGCCCCCGACTGGCGGGCGCTGCACCGGGACCGCAAGCCGCGCAAGGTGCAGCTGCCCGGCTACCCGTTCGCGCGGATCCGCTGCTGGGTCGACAACGCGTCGGCCGCCCCGGTACCCGTCCCGGCGGCGGCCACGGCGGACGTCCTCGCGGACGTCCTCGCGGACGTCCTCGCGGACGTCCCGATGGACCTCCCGGTCTGGGAGCCGTGCCCGGCCCCCGCCGGGCGCCCGGCCCCCGACGGCCCGGTCGTGGTGCTGCACGCCCCCTCACGGGCCCGCCTGGCCTGTGACCTGGCGGCCCGCCACGAGGGCGCCCTCGTAGTCGAGTTGGGCGAATCGGTGGCGGTGAAGCCGCGCCTGGTCTACGTCCTGACCGGCGCGACGGACCCCGGCCCGGAGGAGGCGGACCGGGTCGCACGGGCCGAGGCGTCCGGCGTCCGGGCCCTGGCCCGGTACGCGCGGCAGTGGGCCCGGATCCCGGAGCTCGACTGGGTGGTCGTCACCGCCGGTGCCGCCGCCGCCCCCGGGCGCGGCGTCACCGACCCGTACGTCGCCGGGGTCATCGGTTTCGCCCGGGTGCTGGAGAACGAGCACCGCGGCTGGTCGGTCGCGACCGTCGACCTCGACCCGGCCCACCAATCCGCCGCCCTGGTGGCACCGGCCCCCAGGGGCACCCGTCTCGCCTTCACCGGCACGGTCTGTCATACCCAGGTGCTGCGCCCAGCCCCGGCGGGCGACGGCCCGGTCCCGCTGCGGCGCGGCGGCCGGTACCTGGTCGTCGGCGGCGCGCAGGGGATCGGCCTGGCGCTCGCCCGCCGGCTCGTCGCGGAGTGGGACGCGGAGGTCGTGCTCGTCGGCCGCAGCGAACGGCCGGCCGCCGAGCTCGGGGACGGGATCCGCTACATCCGGGCCGATGCGACCGACGGCCGCCGGGTGACGGCCCTCCTTGACGAGGCGGGGCCGGTGCACGGCGTCCTGCACGCAGCCCTGGTCCGCCGCGACCGGCTGACCCACCACCTCTCGGACACCGACCTCGCCGAGAGCCTGGCCGCCAAGTCCGGCGTCGCGGCCGTCCTGGTCGACGCCCTGCGCGGACGGCACCTTGACTTCCTGGTGTTCTTCTCGTCCGCGCAGTCCTTCCTGGGCGATCCCGGCCTGGCCAACTACGCGGCCGGCTCGACCTTCCTGGACGCCTACGCCCACGCCCTCGACGCCCGCCTGCCCTACCCGGTGCGGGCCGTCGACTGGGGCTACTGGGGCAGCGTCGGAGCGGTGGCCGACGACACCCACCGCGGCCGCCTGACCGCCGCCGGCTTCGCGTCCATCGAGCCCGGGCCCGGCTTCGCCGCGCTCGCCCGGGCCCTCGGGCAGCCGGCGCCCCAGATCGTCGTGGTACCCGGCAGCGCGGCCCTGCGCGATCGGATGGGAGCAGCGAGAACGGAGACGACGCACATGGTGCCCACCGGCCGGCCACTGACCGCCGGCGACCGCCGGGTGGTGGACGACTTCCACGCCCTCGACCGCCGCATGACGACGATCGCCTGCGGGGCCCTGCTCGCCCTGCTCGGCGATCTCGGCGCGTGGCACGGTCCCGACCCGGACGCCGACGAGGTGGCCCGCCGGGTGGGGGTCGTCCCCCGGTACGACCGGCTGCTGCGCACCCTGCTGGTCATGCTCACCGAGGAGGGCCTGGTCGAGGTCCGCGACGGGCGTCACCGGCCGACCCCGGACGCCCTGGCCGGGGCCCGGGCAGGCGGACACCTGCGGCGGCTGGAGGACCTCGCCGCCGCGCACCCCGAGCACGCGGTCTTCGTCCGGCTGCTCGCGCACTGCCTGGACCACTACGGCGACCTGCTGCGCGGCGGTCTCCTCGCCACCGAGCTGCTGTTCCCCGCGTCCGGCACCTCGCTGATGGAGGGCGTCTACCGGGGCAACCCGATCAGCGACCTCTACAACGACCTGCTGACGGACCGCCTGATGGCGCACGTCGAGCGGCGGGCGGCCGAGCTGCCGGCCGGGGGGACGGTCCGCATCCTGGAGGTCGGCTCCGGCACCGGCGGCACCTCCGCGAGCCTGCTCCGGGCGCTCGACCGGTACGGCGACCGGGTGGAGTACTGGTACACCGACCTGTCGGTCACCTTCCTCGCGCACGGCCGGCGGGAGTTCGGCGAACGCCATCCGTTCACCCGGTTCAAGCGCCTCGACCTGGACACCGACCCCGGTTCCCAGGGGTTCCCCGCGGGCGGCTTCGACCTCGTGGTCGGCGCGAACGTCCTGCACGCCACCTCGGACCTGGGCCGCGCCGTCCGCCACCTGCGCGCCGTGCTGCGCGCCGGGGGCGAGCTGCTGCTCAACGAACTGACGACGGTCACCCTGTGCGGGACCGTCACCTACGGCTTGTTCGACGGCTGGTGGACGCACCAGGACACCGCGCTGCGCCTGCCCGGCTCGCCGCTGCTGGACGTGCCGGGCTGGACGGCGCTGCTCACCGGGGCCGGATTCGGCCCGGTGACCGCGTTGCCGGGCTCCGCGGAGACCGGCCGCAACTTCCAGCACGTCGTCGTCGCCACGGCGGCCCCCGTCGCCACCGATGGCGTGGCCGCCACTGCCACGGCGGCGACCGCCACCGCCACCGTTGCCGATGCCGTGGCCGCCACTGCCACCGCCACCCCCTCGACCGACCGCGACCCCGCGGCCGCGTTCACCGAGGAGCTGCTGGCGCTCACCTCGGACGCCTCGGGCATCGTGCGTGAGGACCTCGACCTCGACCGGGCGCTCGGGGACTACGGCTTCGACTCCGTCAGCTACAGCCTGCTCGCCACCCGGCTGAACGACGAGTTCGGCTTCGACGTGAGCCCCGCGCTGTTCTACGAGACGGCCACCCTGCGCGCACTGGCCGACCGCCTCGTCCGCGACCACGCGGAGCCGCTGCGCGGCCGGTACGCCGCGCCGGCGCCCGCGCAGCCCCGGTTCGCCGCGGTCGAGCGGCGACCGGAGCCGGCCCCCGCACCGGCTCCGCAGGACGCCGCCGCCCGGCCCGCCGCCGCGGACCCGATCGCGATCATCGGACTGTCCGGCCGGATGCCCGGAAGCCGGGACCTGGACGACTTCTGGCGCCACCTCGCGGCCGGTGACGACCTCACCGGCGACGTGCCCGCCGACCGCTGGGACTGGCGCACCCTCCCGGAGGGCGTCCACGCCCGGCGCGGCGGCTTCGTCCACGACGTCGACATGTTCGACCCGCTGTTCTTCGGCATCTCACCGCACGAGGCCGCCGGAATGGACCCGCAGCAGCGCCTGGTGCTGCAGGGGGTGTGGACGGCGCTGGAGGACGCCGGTCTGGCGCCCGGTGCACTCGCCGGTTCCGACGTCGGCCTGTTCATCGGCGCCGGGTCGAACGACTACGACGAGATCCGGCGGGCCTCCGGCGTGCCGGTCGACGCCCACGCCGCCACCGCCACCACCCACTCCGTCCTGGTCAACCGCGTCTCCTACCTGCTCGACCTGCACGGGCCGAGCGAGCCGGTCAACACCGGCTGCTCCAGCTCCCTGGTCGCGATCCACCGGGCCGCCGAGGCGATCCGGTCGGGGGAGTGCGACATCGCGGTGGCCGGCGGCATCAACCTCATCCTGTCGCCGCACAACCATGTCCTGCTGAGCAGCACGGGCATGCTCAGCCCCACTGGGCGGTGCCGCTCCTTCGACGCGGACGCGGACGGCTTCGTCCGCAGCGAGGGCTTCGGCCTGGTCGTGCTGACCCACGCCGACCGGGCGCGCCGGCACAAGGTCCGGGCCTGGCTGCGGGGTACCGCCGTCAACCACGGCGGGCGGGCCCGCTCGCTGACCGCGCCCAACCCGGCCGCTCAGGCGGCGATGATCGTCCGGGCGCACGAGCGCGCGGACGTCGACCCGACCACGATCGGCTACCTGGAGACCCACGGCACCGGCACCAAACTCGGCGACCCGGTCGAGATCAACGGGCTGCGGATGGCCTTCGACGAACTGCGGCGCCGCCGGGGCGTTCCCCAGCCGGCCGAGCCCCACTGCGGGGTGGGCGCGGTGAAGGCCAACGCCGGCCACCTGGAGTCCGCCGCCGGTGCCGCCGGGGTGATCAAGGTGCTGCTGGCGATGGAGCACGGCGTGCTGCCGCCGGTGGCCGGCCTCACCGAGCCCAATCCGCACCTGCGGCTCGACGGGAGCCCGTTCCACCTGGTGCGGTCGGCGACCGCGTGGCCGCGCCCGGCCGGCCATCCGCGCCGCGCGGGTGTCAGCTCCTTCGGCTACGGCGGGGTCAACGCCCACGTCGTGCTGGAGGAGGCGCAACCGGGCCCGGCACCGGAGCGTCCGGCCGGCCCCTGGGTCTTCCCGCTGTCGGCGCGCACGCCGCAGGCACTGCGCCGGTACGCCGCCGCCCTGCGCGACGGCCTGGACCGGATACCCGACCTGGCGGACGCGGCCCACACGCTGCAGCACGGCCGCGACGCGATGGCCGAACGGCTGGCCGTCACCGCCGCCGACCGCCCGACCCTCGCGGCCGCGCTCGCCGCCGCGGCCGAGGGAGCGGACCACCCCGCGCTGGCCCGGCCCGGCGGCACCGACCGGGCCGACCGCTGGGTCGCCGGCGAGCCGGTGGAGTGGCCGGACGGCGGCGTGCTGGTGGCGCTGCCCACCTACCCGTTCGAGCGTCGGCGGTGCTGGGTCGGCGACCACGAGCCGCCCGCCGGGGCGGTTGTGCCCGGCACCACCACCTCGCTCGTGCCCCGCGAGGCCACCCCGGCCGGGCCCGACACCACCGCGGCAGGAGTCCACCCGCTCGCGCCGCAGGCGGGATTCGAAGCGCTGGGCCGGGTGCTCGGCCGACAGGAGGTTCAGGTGGCAGTGGTCGCGGGCACGGAAGACTTCCTCGCGGGCACCGGTGCCCCGGCGGCCGGAGCGGACCGGGAGCAGGGCACCGGCGGGGCCGACGACGCGCGGCGGGCCGGCGTGGCGGGCGAACTGCTGGCACTCGTCCAGGAGGTGGCCGGGGTCCTCCCGGGCGAGCTTGCCGCGGACGAGCAGCTCAGCCGCTACGGCTTCGACTCGATCATGTACACCAGGCTCAGCCACCGGGTGAACGCCCGCTGGGACCTCGACGTGACCCCGGCCGCGTTTTTCGGGGTCGCCACCGTCGACGACCTGGTGGCCAAGATCCTCCGCGACCACGGCCCCGCCCTCCTCGCACGGCATCCAGCCGCAGCCGCAGCCGTGGCAGTGCCGGTGCCGGTGGCGGCGCCCGTGGCTGCGTTCGTGGCCGCGCCGGTCGCCGTGCCCGCCGCCGCCGTGCCCACCGTCGTCGGCGCGCCCACCGTCGTGGGTGCGCCGGTTGCCGTGCCCACCGTCGTCGGCGCGCCCGCGAGCGCCCCGGCGCCGTCCGCGGCCGGGTTCGACGGCGTCGCGATCGTCGGCATGGCCGGGGTGCTGCCGGAGTCCGACGACCTGGACGAGTTCTGGGAGCACCTGGTGGCGGGCGACGACCTGGTCCGCGAGATCCCGGCGGACCGCTGGGACTGGCGCCGCATCCACGGCGAGCCCGAGCCGGGCGAGTTCCGCACCAACGTCCGGTGGGGCGGGTTCCTGCGCCGGGTCGACCTGTTCGACCCGCAGTTCTTCGGCATCTCGCCGACCGAGGCCGTCGCGATGGACCCGCAGCACCGGCTCGTCCTGGAGGCCGCCTGGACCGCGATCGAGAACGCGGGCATCCGGCCGTCCTCCCTGTCCGGCACGGACACCGGCGTCTTCATCGGAAGCAGCACCTACGACTACTTCGAGTTGCAGCACGCCCTCGGCGTCCCGCTCGACGGTTACAACTCGGCCGGCCGGGCCCGCGCGATCCTGTCCAACCGGGTGTCCTACCTGCTGAACCTCCGAGGCCCCAGCGAGCCCGTCGACACCGCCTGCTCGTCCTCGCTGCTCGCCGTCCACAAGGCGGCCGAGGCGATCCGGCAGGGCGACTGCGAGGTCGCGCTGGCCGGCGGCGTGAACGTCATCGCCTCGCCGACGCTGTTCGTCGACATGAGTCTGGCCGAGATGCTGAGCCCGGACGGCCGCTGCCGCACCTTCGACGCGCGGGCCAACGGCATCGCCCGGGCCGAGGGCGTCGGCATGGTGGTGCTCAAGCGCCTCGACGCGGCGGTGCGCGACGGCGACGTCATCCACGGCGTCCTGCGCGGCAGCGCGGTCAACCACGGCGGCCGCACCAACTCGCTGACCGCGCCCAACCCGGACGCGCAGGCCGCCTGCGTGGTCGCGGCCCACCGCCGTGCCGGACTGGACCCCCGGACGGTCACCTACGTCGAGACGCACGGCACCGGAACCGAACTCGGCGACCCGATCGAGGTCGAGGGCCTGAAGACGGCCTTCGCCCAGCTGTACGCCGACCACGGCGCCGAGTGGACCGAGCCGCACATCGCGCTGGGGTCGGTGAAGCCCAACACCGGCCACCTGGAGGCGGCTGCGGGCGTCACCGGCCTGATCAAGGCGCTGCTCTCGATGCGCCACCGGGAGATCCCGGGCAACGTGCACCTCGACACCCTCAACCCGCACCTGCGGCTGGAGAACAGCCCGCTGCGGGTGGTGCGCGGGCGAGAGCCCTGGCGGCCGGTGCGCACCCCCGCCGGGGCCGAGGCCCCGCTGCGCGCCGGGGTGAGCGCCTTCGGGCTGGGCGGGGTCAACGTCCACGCGGTGGTCGAGGAGTATCGCGAGGCGCCCGTCGCCGGGCCTGTCGGCGACCAGCTGTTCGTCCTGTCGGCGCGGGACGCCGAGCGGCTGCGCGACTACGCCGGGAGCCTCGCCCGCTGGGCCCGGCGCCACGAGGACGTGGACCCGGCCGCGCTCGCCCACACCCTGCAGAGCGGGCGGGAGGAGTACGCCGAGCGCCTCGCCGTCGTCGCCGACTCGCCGTCGTCGCTCGCGGCGGGTCTGGAGGCCTGGCTGGCCGACGGGGCCGCACACCAGGTGTTCGCCGGAAGCGGCCGGGACGCCACCACGGCGCTCCTGCTGGAGGGGGCGGAGGGGCTCCACTACCTGCGGGCCGTCGTGGACGCCGGCCGGCTGGACAAGGTGGCCCGGCTCTGGGTCGGCGGCGCCCCGATCGACTGGGCGCAGCTGTGGCGGGGGGCGGCACCCCGGCGGGTACCCGCGCCGACCTACCCGTTCGCCCGGGAGAGCTACTGGCTCACCCCCGGCGACCGTTTCGACCGGGTGCAGGCCGCGGACTCGGGGCTGATCCCGGCCGAGGGCGCCGCCGTGGCGCCGGCCGAGCCCGCACCGGCCGAATCCGTACCGGCTCCGGTTCCGGCGGCACCCGCTCCGGCGCCCGCTCCGGCGCCCGCACCCGCTCCCGCACCCGCTCCGGCACCCGCTCCGGCACCCGCTCCGGCACCGGTGGTGCCCGCGCCCGCCGCGGCCCCGCCGGCCCGGGCCGACGGGGACCCGGAGGCCGCCGTCCGTGAGCACGTGCGCGCCCTGCTGGCCGCGCACCTCGGGATGCGGATCGAGCGGCTCACCGTGGACTTGGCGCTGTCCGAAGCGGGGGTGGACTCGCTGGGCCTGCGCCGACTGAGCCGACGCCTGGGCGCCGACTACGGCGTGAACGTCCCGACCCGCATGTTCTCCGTGCGGCAGACCGTCAGGTCGGCGGCGCACGCGGTGTTCGAGGCCTACGGGCCGTTGCCGGCGCCGGAGCCGGAGCACCCCGCACCGGTGCCCGTACCCGCACCGGCGTCCGTACCCGCACCGGCGTCCGTACCCGCACCGGCGTCCGTACCCGCACCGCCGGCGGACGGCATCGCCGCGCTGCTGGCCGGCCTGCGCGACGGCAGCGTCGGCGTCGACGACGCGCTGGCCGTGCTGAAGGAAGGGGCGGACCGATGAGCACCGCACTGCGCGAACTGCTGGCGGCGATCGCCGCCGGCGAGGTGTCCGAGGACGTGGCCGGGCCGCTGCTGCGGAGCCTGATCGAGCCCGCCCCGGCCGCCGCCCCGGCGCCCGCACCGGCCCCGGCCCCCGCGCCGACGGCGCCCGACCCCGGCCCTTACCCGCTCAGTCGGGGTCAGGCCGCGCTGTGGGCCATCCACGAGGGCCGGCCGGACGCCACCTCCTACAACCTCCCGCTCGGCCTCTGGCTTGGCGAGCAGGTCGACCCGGACCGGCTCGCCGAGGCGCTGACCGCCGCGGTGGAACGCCACCCGGAGCTGCGCATCGCCGTCCGGCTGGACGCCACCGGCCCGGTGCAGGAGATCACCGACCGCCCGGTCGAGGTGCCCCGGCTGGACCTCGGCCACGTGACCGACGGCGAGTTCACCGCCCGCGTGCACGCCCTGGTCCGGCAGCCGTTCGACCTGGAGGACGACCCGCTCCACCGGGCGTGGCTGATCACCGCGCCCGGCGGCGGGACCCTGCTGCTGCTCGTGTTCCACCACCTGATCACCGACGGCGTCTCCAGCCACCTCCTGCTGCGCGACATCGTCGCCTGCTACGACGCGCTGACCGCCGGCCGCGGGCTGCCGCCCGTCGAGCCGTCCACGCCGTACGCCGAGTTCGTGCGGTGGCAGCGGGAGATGCTGGCCGGCCCGCAGGCCGAGGAGCACCGGCGGTGGTGGCTCGACCGGCTGGGCGGCGCCTCGACCGCGCCCGTGCTCCGGGCGGTCGCCGACCGCCGCCGGGTCGGCCCCGCGTCGCACACCAGTGGGGCGATGGTGCAGCTCCGGCTGCCGGAGGCCACCTGGAGCGCCGTCCGGGACACCGCCCGCGCGGCCGGGGTGACCACGTTCGGCGTGGTCTTCGGTGCCTTCGCCGCGTTGCTGCACCGGCACTCGGGTCAGCGCGACATCAACGTGATGGTGCCGACCGACGGCCGGCCCGAGTACCGCTTCGACCGCACCGTCGGCTACCTGATCAACCCGGTCGTCCTGCGGGTGGACTGCGACCCGCAGCTGAGCTTCACCGAGCTGGCGAACGCCGTCCAGGACGAGATGAGCCGGGCCGAGGACTACGGCGGCTACCCGTTCGCCTCGGTCGTCGACGACCTGCGCCGCGGCCCGGACGGCGGAGCGGAGTTCGGCATCGGCTTCTACCTGCAGCAGGGCGTCGGCGGGGACCAGGACATGGCTGCCGGCCAGACCGTCTTCCGGGACGCCCTCGACCTCACCCAGGAGAGCGAGAACGACCTGGTCGTGGAGGTGGTCGTCCGCGACGCCGAGGCCCTGGTGTACGTCAAGTACGACACCGAGCTGTTCGACCGCCCCACCGTCGAGCGGCTGGCCGAGCACTACCGGCTGCTGCTCGAAGCCGTGACGGCCGAGCCGGGCCGGCGCGTCGCCGACCTCGACCTGGGCACCGCCGCCGAGCGGCGGACCCTGGAGCGGGTCAACGCCACCCGCACCGAGCGGCCGCGCGACGTCAGCGCGGCCCAGCTGGTGCTCGCCCGCGCCGAACGGCACCCGGAGCGCACCGCCGTGGTGGACGCCGACGGCACGCTGACGTACGCCGAGCTCGCGGGCCGGGTGCGCGCCCTCACCGGGGTCCTGCGCGCTCGCGGGGTGCAGCCGGGCGACCTGGTCGGCGTGTTGACGGACCGCCGCGCCGTGCTGATCGTCGCGCTGCTCGCCGTCCAGGCCGCCGGGGCGGCGTACGTCCCGCTCGACCCGGACTTCCCGGCCGCCAGGCTCGCCCACATCGCCGCCGACGCCGGGCTGGCCGCGGTCCTCCTCGAACCGGGCCTGGCCGACCGGCTGCCCGAGGCCACCCCGGGCGTCCGGATCGCCGTCGACGCTCCGGGCACCGCGGAGCCGGCCGAACCGGTCGCCCGCCGCGACGGCGACCTCGCCTACGTGCTCTACACCTCCGGTTCGACCGGGCAGCCCAAGGGCGTCGAGGTCACCCACGGCAACCTGGTCAACCTGCTGACCGCGGTGGCCGACCGGCCGGGCTGCGCCGAGGACGACGTGCTGCTCGCCGTCACCACGGCCGGTTTCGACATCGCCGGCCTGGAGCTGCTGCTGCCGCTCACCCGGGGCGCCGCCGTGCGCCTCGCCCCCGCGGCCGCCGTCCGGGACGGGCTGGCGCTGGCCGAGCTGCTCGACGGCTCGGGAGCGACGCTCGTCCAGGCCACCCCGGCCACCTGGCAGATGCTGCTGCACGCCGGCTGGACGGGGCGGGTGCGTCGGCTGCTGTGTGGCGGGGAGCCGCTGACCGTCGAACTCGCCACCCAACTGCTGGACCGCTGCGACGAGTTGTGGAACATGTACGGCCCGACCGAGACGACCATCTGGTCTTCCGCGCTGCGGGTGCGCCGCAACCGGCCGGTCACCGTCGGCACCCCGATCGCCAACACCACCTTCCGGGTGGCCGGGCCGGACGGCGCCCCGGTGCCGTTCGGCGCCGTCGGCGAGCTGCTGATCGGCGGGGAGGGCGTCGCCCGGGGCTACCGCAACCGGCCCGAGCTGACCGCCGAGCGGTTCCCGTACGACCCGGTGAGCGGCGAGCGGCTCTACCGGACCGGGGATCTGGCGCGCTGGTCGGCCACCGGGGAGCTGGTGCTGCTCGGCCGGGCCGACCGGCAGGTGAAGCTGCGCGGCCACCGCATCGAACTCGGCGAGGTCGAGGCCGCCGTCCGGCGGCACGGCGAGGTTGGGGACGTCCGGGTGGTCGTGCGCGAGGACCTGCCGGGCACCCCGCAGCTGGTCGCGTTCGTGACCGCCGCCCCCGACGTCGCGGCCGCGGCCGTCCGACGCGCCGGCGAGCTGCTGCCCGAGTACATGGTCCCGGCCCGGACGGTCGCGCTGGCCCGGTTCCCGCTGACCCCCAACGCGAAGGTCGACGCCGGCCCGCTGGCGGACCTCCCGATGGCCGAACTGCTGCACCGGTTCGGGCACCCGCAGGAGCGGCCCGCACCGGCCGCACCGGCCGCACCGGCCGCACCGGCCGCGGCGCAGCCGGCCCCGCCCGCCGGCGACCTCCTGGCCCGGCTGCGCGAAGCGACCGCGGGCGTCGCGGGGCTGCCCGCCGAGGAGATCCCGGTCGACCGGCCACTGGGCGAGGCGGGCTTCGACTCCGTCGGCTTCACCCAGCTGGCCGTGGTCCTGCGGGAGCGGCTCGGCGTCACCGTGCGGCCCACCGTGTTCTACGCCCACCCGGACCTCGCCTCGCTGGCGGCCCACCTGACCGCGGCCCACCCCGAGGCGCTCGCCCCGGCCGGTCGGGCGTCCGCGACCCCGGTCGCCGGGCCGCCCGCGGCCGCCGTCGGCTACCCGCCGGTCGCGATCATCGGGGTCGGCGGCCGGCTGCCGTCCTCGGCGAGCCTGGAGGAGTTCTGGGGCCACCTCACGGCCGGCCGCGACCTGACCCGGCCGTACCCGCTGGAGCGCGGCTTCTCCGCCCGGTTGTTCCCGGAGAGCTACCGCGGCTCCTTCGTCGACGACGTGGACGCGTTCGACCCGTCGCTGTTCCGCATCTCGCCCCGCGAGGCGGCCCAGATGGACCCGCAGCACCGGCTGCTGCTGCACGCCGCGCACGAGGCGCTGCTGGACTCCGGACTCCTGCCCGCCGAGCTGGCCGGCAGCCGCACCGGCGTCTTCGTCGGGCTCAGCGGCGCGGACTACCTCAGCCTGCTCGGTCCCGGCTCCCCGGAGATGGGCGACCACTTCCTGATCGGCAACGTCGCCTCCATCGCGGCCAACCGCATCTCGTACGTCTACGACCTGAGCGGCCCGAGCGCGGTGTTCGACACCGCCTGCTCCAGCTCGCTGGTCGCGATCCACCGGGCGGCCCGCGCGCTGCAGTACGGCGACTGCGAACTGGCCCTGGCCGGCGGGGCGAACCTGCTGCTGTCGCCGCACGGCTTCGCCGGGCTGCGCCGCGCCGGGATGCTCAGCCCCGACGGCCGCTGCAAGACCTTCGACGCGCGGGCGGACGGCTACGGGCGCGGCGAGGGCGTCGTCCTGCTGGCGCTGAAGCTGCTCGACCGCGCGCTCGAGGACGGAGACCCGGTGCACGCCGTCCTGATCGGCTCGGCGGAGAACCACGGCGGGCACACCCACTCGCTGACGGTGCCCAATCCGCAGGCGCAGCGTGAGGTCGTGCTGGCCGCGCACCGCGCCGCCGGGGTTGCGCCGGACACCGTCGGCTACATCGAGGCGCACGGCACCGGGACACCGCTCGGTGACCCGATCGAGGTCGACGCGCTCAAGGAGGCGTTCACGCGCCTCTACGAGGACTGGGGGATCCCGGTCGTCCCGGGCCGGACCGGCGTCGGATCGGTCAAGACCAACATCGGTCACCTGGAGGCCGCGGCGGGCGTCGCGGGCGTGGTGAAGGTCATGCTGGCGATGCGTCACCGCACGCTCCCCGGCCTGGCGGACCTCCGGACGCCCAACCCGATGCTCGACTTCGCGGACAGCCCGCTGCGGATCCAGTCCGCGGCGCAGGCGTGGGAAACAACCGACGGCGCGCCGGCCCGAGCCGGCGTCAGTTCGTTCGGCATGGGAGGCAGCAACGTGCACGTGGTACTGGAAGAAGCGGGGGAACGCTGATGGGTGGCACCACCGAGGACCGAGCGGCTCGGCTGATCGTGCTGTCGGCCGACGGCCGTGAGCAGCTCGACCGCTACCGGGCCGAGCTGGCGGCCTGGTTGGACGCCCACCCGGCCGCCTCCCTGGACCGGATCGCGTACACCCTGGGGACCGGCCGCGAGCAGTTGCGGGAGCGGCTCGCCGTGGTCGTCACCGGGGTCACCGAGCTGGCGGCCCGGCTGCGGGACGGCGAGGGCGTCCACACCGGGACGGCCGCGCCCGGCGCCGCCGACAGCCCGGTGACCGCCGACGACCCGGCCGGGGCGGCCCGGCGCTGGACCACGGGCGGGACGCTGGAGTGGCCCCGCCCGGCGGGCCGCCGGCCGGCCCGGCTCTCGCTGCCGCAGCCGCCCCGGGTGACCCGCGGCTACTGGATCGACGCGCCCGCGGCGCTGGCCGAGGCCGCCGGCCCCGAACGGCTGCTGACCGGCGGCGAGTTCTACCTGCGCGACCACGCTCTGGGCCCGGTCCGGATCCTGCCCGCCGTCGCGGCGTTGGAGTTCGCGGTGGACGCCGCCGCGAAGCGCGGGCACGGCCGGGCCACTGGCATCGTGAACGTGCTCTGGGCCCGCCCCGTCCTGGTCGAGGACGAGCCGGTGCGGGTGCGCCTGCACCTTGAGCCGGCCGCCGACGGCGGCGTCTCCTACGAGCTGCGGCGGGTCGACGGCACGGCCGACGGCGTGCTCTGCTCGACCGGCACCCTGCGCTTCGACGAGGCCGCGCCAGCGCCCCGCATCGACCTGGACGCCGTCCGCGCCCGCCTCCCCAGGACGGCCACGGCCGAGGACTGCTACGCGGTGTTCACCGCGCTCGGCGGCGGCTACGGGCCGAGCCTCCAGGGCCTGGAGTCGGTGCGGCACACGCCGGGCGAGGCGCTGGCGCGGGTGGCCGTCCCGGCGGCCGCCGACGAGCCGTTCGACCGCTTCACCCTGCACCCGTCCCTGCTCGACGCCATGCTCCAGGCCTGCCTGTGGACCGACCCGGACCCGTCGGCACCCCGGGCGCGCGAGCTGCCCTTCGCCCTGGACGGCGTCGACATCTTCGGACCGCTGCCCGCGCGGGGCCACGTGCACGCCGTCGCGACCCCGGCCGGCCACGACGTGGCACTCGCCGACGACGACGGCCGGGTGTGCGTGCGGCTGCGCGCCGTGGTCACCCGGGCGTTGGACGGCGCCGCCGCGCCGGACGGCTCGGTCGCCACCCACCTGCTCGTCCAGCAGTGGCGGGACGCCCCCGCCGGGGCGGCCGGCGCCCGGCCGGCCAGGGTGCTGCTGCTCGGCGAGGGCGAGCTGCCCGGCGCCGAGCGGACCACCGAGGACGCCGTCTTGGCGGGCGACGAGGACCTGCTCGTCGTCCGCACCACGGACGGCGACCCGCTGCCCGGACTGCTGCGGCTGTTCCGCTCCTGGGCGGCGCAGCCGACCGGGCGCCCACTCCGGGTGCTCCAGGTCCTGCGGTCGACCGGCGGCGCCGACGACGCGCGGGTGCACGCCCTGGACGGTTTCGCCCGCGCGCTCGCCAACGAGCACCCGGAGTTCCGCGTCGCGGCCGTCGAGGCGGACGACCTCGCCGCCGCGGTCGCGGCCGAGGCCGGTGCCGCGCACGAGTTCCGCGTCCGGTACACCGCCGGGCGCCGGCAGGTGCTCCGCTGGGAGCCGGTCGCCCCGACCGCCGCCCCGATCTCCCCGCGCGGCACCGTGCTGGTGACCGGTGGCGCGGGCGCCCTGGGCCGCCACCTCGTCGCCCACCTGGGCGGGGGTGCCCGCTACGTGCTGACCGGCCGTTCGGCGGAGGCCGACCTCTCCGGCCTGCGCGCCGCCGGGCTCGACGTCCACTACCTGTCGGCCGACCTGGGCACTCCCGGTGCGGCGGCGGAGCTCGTCGGGCGGGTGCATGCGGCTTTCGGCCCGATCCACGGCGTGCTGCACCTCGCCGGGACCACCCGGGACGCGCTGCTCGTGCGCAAGTCCGACGAGCAGGTCGCGGACGTGCTCGGGCCCAAGGTCGCCGGCACCCTCGAACTCGACCGGGCCACGGCGGGCGACCCGCTGGAGTTCTTCGTCTGCTTCTCCTCGATGTCCGGCGCCGCGGGCAGCCCCGGGCAGACCGCCTACGCCTACGCCAACCGCTTCCTGGACGCCTTCGCGGCCTGGCGCCGGGCGAGCGACCGGCCCGGGCGCAGCCTCTCCGTGCTCTGGTCGCTCTGGGCCGACGGCGGGATCCGCGTCGACGCCGACGAGGCCACCGCGGCCCGGATGGCCCGTCAGGCGGGGCTGGTGGCGATGCCGACCGCCGTGGCGCTGGCGGCGTTCGACCGCGCGCTGGGCCACGACGGGGACCACGTCCTGGTCGCGCACGGCCATCTGGCACGCCTGCGGGAGATCCTCGACGCACCGGCCCCGGCCCTGCCGTCCGTGGCGGCGTCCGCGGCGGACGGGGAGTCGCCGGAGGTGACCGGCGCCGTCGAGGAGTTCCTGCGCGGGGTGCTCGCCGAGGTGTTCGACTTCCCGCCGGAGGAGATCGACACCGACACCGCGTTCGAGCACTTCGGCATCGACTCGCTGCTGATCATGGACCTGACCCGGCGACTGGAGGAGCACTTCGGGTCGCTGCCGAAGACCCTGTTCTTCGAGTACCAGAACCTGCGCGCGCTCGCGGGCTGGTTCACCGAGCAGTACGGCGACCGGTTCGCCCCGCAGGTGGAGGAGCCCGAGGTCGCCCCCGTGGCCGCGCCCATCCGCGAGGCAGTAGCAGTGGCAGCGGCCGCGCCCGCGCCCGCCGCCGTGCAGCCTGCCGCCCCCGCCGGCCCGATGCCCATCGCCATCGTGGGTGTGGCCGCGCGGTTCGCCGAGTCGGACACCCCGGAGGAGTTCTGGGCCAACCTGCGGGCGGGCCGGGACCTGATCACCGAGATCCCCGCGGACCGCTGGGACTGGCGCGACTACGACCAGGCCACCCCCGCCGACCAGGCCGCCCGCTACAGCCGATGGGGCAGCTTCCTGCGCGGCATCGACCGCTTCGACCCGCTGTTCTTCGGCATCTCGCCCCGCGAGGCGGAGATCATCGACCCGCAGGACCGGCTGTTCCTGCAGACCGCCTGGCACGCCATGGAGAACGCCGGCCACACCCGCGAGGACCTGCGCTCCCGCCGCGTCGGCGTCTACGTCGGCGCGATGTACGGGCTGTACCAGCTGCACGAGGCCGGGGACGGCCGGATCGGCGCCTCCTCGCACGCGTCGATCGCCAACCGCGTCTCGTACACCCTGGGCCTGACCGGCCCGAGCCTCGGCGTGGACACCATGTGCTCGTCCTCGCTGACGGCCATTCACCTGGCCGTGCGGGACCTGCGCGCCGGTGACACCGAGTTGGCCGTCGCGGGTGGCGTCAACCTGCACGTGCACCCGTACAAGTACCGCTTCCTCGGCCAGGGCGGCTTCACGTCCAGCGACGGCCGGTGCCGCAGCTTCGGCGCGGACGGCGACGGCTACGTGCCCGGTGAGGGCGTGGGCGCCGTGCTGCTGCGGCCGCTCGCGGACGCCGTCCGGGACGGCGACCACATCCACGGCGTCATCCTGGGCTCCAGCGTCAACCACGGCGGCCGGACCAACGGCTTCACCGTGCCCAACCCCGTCCTCCAGGGCGGGCTGGTCAGCCAGGCACTGGCCGAGGCGGGCGTCGACCCCGCGTCGCTCGGCTACCTGGAGGCCCACGGCACCGGTACCGCCCTCGGCGACCCGGTGGAGATCCGCGGCCTGGCCCTGGCCCTGGGCGGCTCGGGCCGGGCGCCGGGCAGCCTGCCGATCGGCTCGGTCAAGTCCAACATCGGGCACCTGGAGTCCGCCTCCGGCATGGCCGGGCTCTGCAAGGTGCTGCTGCAGATGGAGCACGGCGAACTCGTGCCCTCGCTCCACGCGGACCCGCCGAACCCGAACATCGACTTCGACTCGACCCCGCTGCGGGTGCAGCGCGAGCTCACCCCCTGGCCCCGGCAGGGCGGCCGGCCCCGCCGGGCGGGCATCAGCTCCTTCGGCGCGGGCGGTGCCAACGCCCACCTGGTCGTCGAGGAGTACGTCGCCGACCGGTCGGCCGCGCAGCCGTCGGACGGCCAGGCGGGCCCCTGGCTGTTCCCGCTGTCGGCCCGGGCGCCGGAGCGCCTGCCCGTGCTGGCCGCGCAGCTGGCCGACGCCGTGGAGCGGGGGCGGTACGGCCTCGCGGACGTGGCGTTCACCCTGCAGGCCGGGCGCGAGGAGTGGGCGGACCGGATGGTCGTGCTCGCCGCCACCGCCGAGGAGCTGGTGGCCCGGCTGCGCGGGAGCGAGCAGTCCGGCGTCTGGACGGGCAGTGCGCGCGGCCGGGCGGCCGCGCGGGCCGCGGCGCCCACCGGTGACGACCCCGCCGGCCTCGCCGCGGCCTGGGTCGCCGGGGCCAGGATCACCTGGCCCCGGGGCGGGGGGCGGCGGGTGCCGCTGCCCGGCTACCCGTTCGAGGAAATGCGCTGCTGGCTGACCGACACCATCTGGTCGCCGCCCGCGCGGGCGGCGGTGCCGGGCCCCGCCCACCCGCTGCTGGACGGGGTCGACCCGGCCGACAGCCTCGACGGTCTGACCCACCGGGCCGTCTTCGGCCCCGAGCACCCGCTCATCGACGGGCACCGCGTCGGCGAGACCCGGCTGCTGCCCGCCGCGGCCGTCCTGGAGATGGCCCGCGCGGCCGCCGAGGCGGCCGGGCTCGCGCAGCCCGTCCGGCTCGACGGCGTCCGGTGGCTGCGGCCGTTCACGGTGGCCGGCGCCGAGCGCACGGCCCGGCTGCGGCTGCGCCGCGGCCGCGCCGGTCTGGAGTTCGAACTCCTCGGCGAAACGGATGAGTTGCTCGCCGAAGGGCGGCTCGCCCCGCTGTCCGACCCGCAGCCCGGGGCCGTCCCGGTCGCGGCGCTGAAGGCCCGTCTGACCCGGCGCCACGAGGGTGCGGACCTCTACGCCGACCTCGCGGCCGCAGGGCTGGTCTACGGCCCCGCCCTGCGGGCCGTCCAGTGGATCGCGTCGGACGAGGGCGAGGCCCTGGTACGCCTGCGCGTTCCCGCGGAGGCCGCCCGGTTCGCCGGCTGCGCCCTGCACCCCTCGGTGGTGGACGGCGCGTTGCACGCGTTCGCCGTCCTGCGCGACCGCACGGCCGGCCCCGCGATGGTGCCGTTCGCCCTCACGGCCGCCGAGGTGTTCGCCCCGGCGACGGAGCTCGGGTACGCCCACGTGCGGGCCGTCGGCGCGGACCGCTACGACCTGACCCTGACCGACGACGCCGGCGACGTCCGGGTCCGGCTGCGCGACCTGGCGCTGCGGCCCGCCGCGGGCGCCGCGCCGTCGGCCGTCGCCCCGCGGGAGTCCGCGCCGGAGACCACCCTGGAGTCGGCACCGGTGCCCGCGCGGGAGTCCGCACCGGTGTCGGCCGACCAGCTGATGTTCGTCCCGCGCTGGGCGCCCGTGCCCGAGCCGGGCCCGGCCCCCGCCGAGGGCACCACCTGGCTGGTCCGCGGCCCGGAGCACACCGCGCTCGCCGCGGCCCTGCGGGCGCGCCTGGGCGGCACGGTCACCGAGCTCGACCCCCGGCAGGTCCAGGACGCGACCGGCCGGCCCGACCACGTCGTCCTGCTCGCCCCCGCCGGCGGGCCCACCGACGACGTCGACGCGCTCGAAACCGCCCAGGACCGGGGTGTCCTGACGCTCTTCCGGCTCGCCAAGGTGCTGCAGCGGCTCGGCTCCCCGATCCGGATCACCGTCGTCACCGAGGACGCGCTCACCACCGGCGACGAGCCGGTCCGCGACCCGTACGCGGCGAGCCTGCACGGGCTCGCCCTGTCGCTGGCCCAGGAGCACCCGCGGTGGCAGGTGGCCGTCGTCGACCGGTCGTCCGCCGACGCGCCCACCGCCGACCTGCTCCGGGTGCCGGCCGGCGGCCCGTACGCGCTGCGCGACGGTGAGTTCCACCGCCGCCGGCTCGTCGCCGCCACGCCCACGCCCCCGCAGGAGCGGATCCGCCGCGACGGCGTCTACCTGGTCCTCGGCGGCGCCGGGGGCATCGGACTCGAACTGGCCGAGTGGCTCGTCCGGCGGCACCGGGCGAAGGTCGTGCTGCTCGGGCGCAGCGAGCTGGACGCCGGGCGCCGCGCGCGGCTGCGCGCCATCGACCCCGGCGGCGAACTGGTCTCCTACGAGCGGGCCGACGCGACGGACCCCCGGGCCCTGCGCGAGGCGGTCGCCCGCACCCGTGCCCGGCACGGCGCCCTGCACGGTGTCTTCCACGCGACGATCGTGCTGCGCGACCAGACCGTCGCCACCATGACGGAGGACACCTTCCGGGCCGTCCTCGCCGCCAAGACCCGCACCTCGGTCGCCCTGCACGCGGCGCTCGGTGACGCGCCCGACCTGGACTTCGTCCTCTTCTTCTCCTCCGCGGTGGCGCTCTCCGGCAGCGCCGGGCAGGGCAACTACGCGGCCGGCTCGACCTTCGAGGACGCCTTCGCCCACCACCTCGACGGGGTGCTGCGGGCGCGGGTCGCCGTCATCAACTGGGGATACTGGGGGACGGTCGGCATCGTCGCGGACGAGCGCCACCGGGCCCGGCTGGCGGCCACCGGCATTCACTCGATCACTCCGGCGGAGGGGATGGCGGCCGTGCACAGCGTGCTGGGACGCCCGGACCGACAGGTCGTCGTCGTCAAGGCCGACGCCTCCGCGCTGGCCGCGGCCGGCGTCGAGCAGGAGCCCGCCGCGCCCGGCGCACCGGCCGACGACGCGTCGCTGGTGCCGTCCCTCGCGGCGCTCCCGCCGGTCGCGCGGCTGCTCACCGAGGACGACGACGCCCGCCTGGGCGACGTCATGCTCGGCTGGCTGTGGACCCTGTTCCGCCAGGAGGGCGTGTTCCTGACCGAGGGCGAGCGCTGGAACCCCGAGGCGCTCGCCGAGCGGCTGGGCGTCGTGCCCGCGCACGGCCGGCTCTTCGCCGAGCTCCTGCGCCAGCTCACCGAGGCCGGTTTCCTGCGCGACAGCGGCGGGCGGCTCGCCCCCACCGGGCGCCCGGTGGGCGACGACCCGGAGGGCGACCTGGTCGAGCTGTGCGAGCAGAAGACGGCACTGAACCGCTTCGACCGGCTGCT
The DNA here is from genome assembly GCF_053598235.1 of Kitasatospora sp. NPDC001159. Taxonomy (NCBI): domain Bacteria; kingdom Bacillati; phylum Actinomycetota; class Actinomycetes; order Kitasatosporales; family Streptomycetaceae; genus Kitasatospora; species Kitasatospora sp. NPDC001159. Next base: position 9,945 of record NZ_JBSFJV010000046.1, on the reverse strand, counting down.
CAGGCCCTGCATGCGCAACCTCTTCGGCGTCATGCGCGGCACCGTCCGCGCGACCGACGTGATGTTCCCGGGCGGTTCCACCGCGCTCGTCGAGGGCGCCTACCGGGGCAGCCCGGTCGTCGACCGGGCCAACGAGCTCGTGGTCGGGGCCGTCCGCGACCACCTGGACGGGCACCGCGGACCACTGACGGTCGTCGAGATCGGGGCGGGCACCGGAGGCACCACCGCCAGTGTCCTGCCCGCGCTGGCCGCCTCCGGCGCCGACGTGAGCTACATCTACACCGACATCTCCCGGGCCTTCCTGCAGCACGGCAGGCAGCTGTTCGCCGCCGAGCACCCGTACGTCCGCTTCGAGCAGCTCGACATCTCGCGCGACCCGGTCGCGCAGGGCTTCGAGCCCGGCAGCGCCGACCTGGTCGTGGCCGCCAACGTCCTGCACGCCACGGCCGACCTGCTCGCCACCCTGCGCGCCGTCAACCGGCTGCTCAAGCCCGGCGGGCGGCTGGTGCTCAACGAGGCCAGCAGCAATGTCGTGACCGCGACGCTCACCTTCGGGCTGCTCGACGGCTGGTGGCTCCACGAGGACGCCGAGCTGCGGCTGCCCGGCTCGCCGCTGCTCTCCGCCCCCGGCTGGCGCCGGGCCCTCGCGCTCGCCGGCTTCGCCCGCAGCCGCGCCCTGCCCGCCGACGAGGGGCTGAGCCAGCACGTGGTGGTCGCCGAGACGGCGGCGGACGCCGTGCCGCAGGCCACCCCGCCGGCGGTCACCGCCACCCCGGTCCCCGCGACCGCGACCGACCGTCCGGACACCCCGGCCGGTGGGGACACCGACGCGCTGACCGAGGCGGCCCGGGAGTACGTCAAGGACGCCTTCGTCGAGATCCTCCAGGTCCCGCGCGAGCGGCTCTGGCTCGACGAGACCTACGAGAACTTCGGCGTCGACTCGCTGACCGTGCCCCGCATCGCGGACCTGCTGGCCGAGCGGATCGGCGAACTGCCCGCGACCCTGCTGTTCGAGTACCCGACGATCCGCGAGGTCGCCGACTACCTGGTGGAGCGGCACCCCGACGCCGTCCGCGGGCTGCTCCCCGAGCAGCCCGCCCCCGCCGCGCCCGCCGTGGTGGCGGCGCCCCGGCCGCAGGCCGCGCCGCGCCCGGAGGCGGACCACCGCATCGCGATCATCGGGGTCGCCGGCCGCTACCCGCTCGCCGACGACACCGAGGCGTACTGGGCGAACCTGCGGGCCGGCCGCGACTGCGTGCGCGAGGTGCCGCCGGAGCGCTGGGACCACCGCACGCCGACCGGGGCCGACGGCCGGCCGGTCAGCCGCTGGGGCGGCTTCCTCGACGGCATCGACGAGTTCGACCCGCGCTTCTTCCAGATGTCCCTGCGCGAGGCCGAGCTGACCGACCCGCAGGAGCGGCTGTTCCTGCAGACCTCCTGGCACGCCCTGGAGGACGCCGGCTACCCGCGCACCCGCCTGCGCGGCAGCCGGGTGGGCGTCTACGTGGGCGTCATGTACGGCCACTACCAGCTGTTCGAGGACGAGCGGGGCCTCGCGGGAGGCATGGGGTACTCCTCCATCGCCAACCGGGTCTCGTACGTCCTCGACCTCCACGGCCCCAGCCTGGCGGTCGACACCATGTGCTCGTCCTCGCTGACCGCCGTCCACCTCGCCTGTGAGGCCCTGGCGGCCGGCCGGGCGGACTACGCGCTCGCCGGTGGCGTCAACCTCGCCCCGCACCCGCGCAAGTACCGCCAGCTCGCGGCCGGCGGCTTCACCGGCGACAGCGGGCGGTGCCGCAGCTTCGCGGCCGACGGCGACGGGATGGTGCCCGGCGAGGGCGTCGGCGCCGTCCTGCTCAAGCCGCTGGCCGCGGCGGAGCGCGACGGCGACCGGATCCTCGGCGTCATCCTGGCCAGTGCCGTCAACCACGGCGGCAAGACCGGCGGGTTCGCCGTGCCCAGCCCGGGCGCCCAGGCCGAGGTCGTCGCCGAGGCGCTGCGCGAGGCCGGCGTCGAACCGGGCAGCGTCTCCTACGTGGAGGCGCACGGCACCGGGACGGCGCTCGGCGACCCGGCCGAAGTGGCCGGGCTGGTCCGCGCCTTCGGTGACCTGCCGGCCGGCTCGATCGCCCTCGGCTCGGTGAAGTCCTCCATCGGGCACCTGGAGTCGGCGGCGGGCATCGCCGCGCTCACCAAGGTCCTGCTGCAGCTACGGGCCCGTGAACTGGCGCCCTCCCTGCACGCGGACGAGCTCAACCCGGCCGTCGACTGGAGCCGGGTGCCGTTCCGGGTCCAGCGGGACCTCGCGCCGTGGACCGGCCCCGGGCCGCTGCGCGCGGGCATCAGCGCCTTCGGCGCGGGCGGCTCCAACGCCCACCTCGTGGTGGAGGAGTACGGGCAGAGCGCACCGGCCGCCGCCCCGGCGGGGCCGGCCGTCTTCCCGCTCTCGGCCCGGGACGAGGAGGGCCTGCGCCGGGTCGCCGAGCGGACGCTGGCCTGGCTGCGTGCCGCGCGTCCGGCCGTCGACGTGGCAGACCTCGCGGCCGCGGCGGGCGTGCCCGTCACGGCGGTGGACGAGCCGCTCGACGAGCTCGGCCTGGACCCGGCCACCATCGTGCGGCTGATCGGGCGCAGCGACGCGGTGCGCCCGGGGGCCGTGCACGGCGGGACGACACTGCGCGAGCTGGCCGCCTCGCCGGCCGGCGCCGGAGCCGGGATCGACCTCGGCCGGCTGGCGTACACCCTGCAGGTCGGGCGGGAGGCCCAGGCGCACCGCTTCGCCGTCGTCGCCCGCTCGGCGGAGGCGCTCGCGGACGCGCTGGCGGGCTTCCTCGCCGGGCGTCCGGGTGGGTACACCGGCGTCGCGACCGCGGAGCCCGGCCCCGCCACCGTGCCGTCCCCGGCCGACGCGGAGGACACCGCGCGCCGCTGGGCCGCCGGCGAGGCGTTCGACTGGGCGGGCGCCCACCCGGGCCCGGTCCAGCCGCTGTCCCTGCCGGGGTACCCGTTCGCGCGGACCCGCTGCTGGATCGACGCGGCCGCCTCCGCCGCCCCCGCCGCCCCGGCTTCCGCCGCTCCGGCAGCCCCCGCGGGTGCCGCCCCGGCCGCCCGGACAGCCGAAGCGGACGGTACCCGCGTGCTGGCCGCAGTGCTGCGCCTGCTGGGCACCGTCAGCGGCTACCCGGTGGCCGACCTCGACCCGGCCGGCTCCTTCCACGACCACGGCCTGGACTCGCTCAGCCTGGTCCGGCTGGCCGGCGAGGTCTCGGATGCCTTCGCGGTGCCGGTCGGCCCGGACCAGCTGCTGGCCACCCCCACCCCGAAGGAGTTCGCCGCCTGGCTGGTGCGCGAGTACCCGGACGCCCACCCCGGCGCGGACCAGCCCGCCACGGCCGAGGTCCCGGCCACGGCTGCCACGGCGGAGGTCCCGGCCACGCCCGCCAGGGCCGAGGACGACCCGGTCGTGATCGTGGGCATGGCCGGGATCCTGCCCGGGTCCGCCGACCTGGACGAGTTCTGGGCCAACCTGCAGCGCGGCGGCAACCTCTTCGAGGAGGTGCCCGAGGACCGCTGGGACGCCCGCGCCCACCACGGCGACCCGGCGCTGCACCCCGACCGGACCCGGATCACCCGGGCCGGGTTCATGCCGGACATCGACCGGTTCGACCCGCTGTTCTTCGGCATCTCCCCGCGCGAGGCCCGCTGGATGGACCCCCGCCAGCGCCTGCTGCTGCGCACCGTGTGGACGGCCCTGGAGGACGCCGGCATCGACCCGACGGACCTCGCCGGCACCGACACCGGCCTGTTCGTCGGCGTCGGCTCCTCCGAGTACGCCGAGCTGGTCCAGCGCTCGGGCACCGCCACCGACGCCTACTCGTCGACCGGCCTGGCCCCGTCCATGCTGGCCAACCGGGTCTCCTACCACCTCGACCTGCGCGGCCCCAGCGAGCCCGTCGACACCGCCTGCTCCAGCTCGCTGGTCGCCCTGCACCGCGCGGCCGAGGCCCTGCGCCTCGGGCACTGCGACACCGTCGTCGCGGGCGGCGTCAGTCTGATGCTGTCGCCGGTGACCTTCGCCTCCCTCGAACGGGCCGGGATGCTCAGCCCGGACGGCGTCGGCCGGGCCTTCGACGAGGACGCCGCCGGCTACGTGCGCGGCGAGGGCGTGGGCGCCGTCGTGCTCAAGCGGCTCAGCCGGGCCCGCGCCGACGGCAACCCCGTCCTCGCGGTGCTGCGCGGCACCGCCGTCAACCACGGCGGGCGGTCCAACTCACTGACGGCGCCCAACCCGCGCGCCCAGGCCGAGGTCATCGTCAAGGCGCACCGCGAGGCGGGCGTCGACCCGGCGACGATCGGCTACATCGAGACGCACGGTACCGGGACGGTCATCGGCGACCCCGCCGAGACCAACGGACTACGCCAGGCCTTCGCGGAGCTCTACCGCGACTGGGGCCACCCGGCGCCCGCGGCGCCGCACTGCGCCCTCGGCGCGCTCAAGAACACCATCGGGCACCTCGAACCGGCGGCCGGCATCGCCGCCGTGCTGCGCGTGCTGCTGTCGATGCGGCACGGCCGGATCACCGGCGACCCGCACGGGCCGCGGCCCAATCCCCACCTGGCGCTCGCCGGGACCCCGTTCGAGGTCGCCTCGGCCAGCCGCGACTGGCTGCCGTCGGCCCCCGACGTGCCGCGCCGCGCGGGCGTGAGTTCGTTCGGCTACGGCGGGGTCAACGCCCACGTCGTCCTGGAGGAGTACCGCGCCGACGACGAGCCGACCACGACCGCCACCCCGGTCGTCTTCGCCCTCTCCGCGCGCGACCAGGAACAGCTGCGCGCCCACGCGCAGGCGTTCCTGGACAAGCCGGACAGCTGGACGCCCGACCTCGCCGCGACCGCGCACACCCTCCAGAGCGGCCGCACCGCCCACGCCGAACGCCTGGCGTTCGTCACCGGCTCGGCCGACCACGCGCTCGCCGCCCTGCGGCGGTTCCTCGCCGGGGACACCGCGGGCCTGCACCTCGGCCGCGTCGAGCGGGGCGCCGACCCCGAGCCCTTCGACGGGCACGGCGACGAGGAGGCGGCCGCCGCCTGGGTGCGCGGTGCGACCGTCGACTGGTCCGCCCGGCGGACCGGGGCACCGGCGCTGCGCTCCCTGCCCGGCTACCCCTTCGCCGCCGAACGGCACTGGTTCACCGACGGCGCCCCGGCGCCCGCGGCCGAACCGGCGCCGCCGGTCAGCCTCTTCGCGGCGCAGTGGGCGGCCGAGCCCGTGCCACCGACCGTGCCGCGCACCGACCGGGTGCTGGTCTTCGGCGACCTGCCGGTCCCCGGCGCCGTCCACGTCCTGGCCGGCACCGTGTACGCCGAGGACGGCGACACCGTCACGATCCGCCCCGCCGAGCCCGAGGACTACACCCGGCTGCTCGCCGTTCCGGCCGACCGCGTCGTGCACCAGTGGCCGCTGCTCGCACCGGACCGCGCGGACCTCGGCACCGAGTCGGTGTTCCTGCTCGCCGGCGCGCTGATGGCCTCCCGGGCCCCGGCGCGGCTTCAGGTCCTGGTGCCCGAGGGCGCCATGGCGGAGGCGTGGGGCGGCTTCGAGGCCTCGCTGCGGGCCGCCCTGCCCGGTACGGCCGTCGGCGTGGTGCGCGTGGCCGGCCCGGTCGACGAGGCCGCGCTGCTCGCCGAGGTCGCGGCCGAGCGGCTCTCCGGAGCCGCCGTCCGTCTCTCGGAAACCGGTCGGGCGGTCCGCCTGCTGACGGAGATCGCCCCGCGGCCCGCGCAGCCGTCCCCGCTGCGCCCGGGCGGCGTCCACCTGGTGACCGGCGGCGCCGGCGGGCTCGGGCTGCTGCTCGCCCGTACCCTGCTGGCCCGCGGGGCCAAGGTGGCCCTCACCGGCCGGTCGCCGGAAGCGGACCGGGCCGAGGAGCTCGCCGAGCTGCGCACGCTCGGCGAGGTGCGGTACTTCCGGGCCGCGGTGGAGGACCGGGCCGCCATGGCGGCGGTCGTCGCCGCCGTCAAGGAGCAGTGGGGCGTGCTGAACGGCGTCTTCCACCTGGCCGCCACGGCCTCCCGCACGCCGCTGCCCGGCAAGGACGTCGCGGAGTTCCGCACGCACCTGCGGGCGCGCTTCGACGGCACCAGGGTGCTCGACGAGGTGACCGCGGGCGAGCCGCTGGACCTCTTCGTGCTGTACTCCTCGCTCGCGGGCCAGCTCGGTGACTACGGCCTGGTCGACTACGCGGTGGGCGCCCGCTTCCTGGACGGGTTCGCGGAGGAGCGCGAGGCACTGCGCACGGCCGGCAGCCGCAGCGGGCGCACCGTCTCCATCGACTGGCCGATGTGGCGCGCCGGGGGCATGCACGTGGACCCGGAGGACGAGAGCCGCTACCTCGCCGCCACGGGGTTCCGCTACCTGGAGGCCGAGGAGGGCGAGCGGCTGCTCGACCTGGTGCTTCGCCTGGGCCGCCCCCAGGTGGCCGTGCTGCCGGGGGAGCCGGAGCGGATGCGCGAGCAGGTCGCGGCGATGAGGATGCGCGAGGTCGTGCGCCCGGCCGCGCCGGTCGGCGCGCCGGTGGTCCGGCCGGCCGGCCTCGACGCCGGGGGTGAACTGGCGGACCAGCTCAGGGAGATGATCGCGGAGAACCTGGGCCTGGCACCGGCGGCGCTCGACCCGCAGGCCGGCTTCGGGGAGTACGGGCTGGATTCCTTCGGCCTCCAGTCGCTGTCCGCCGCGATCGAGGAGCGCTACGGCGTGACGGTGCCGACGACGACGCTGTTCGGTGCGAACACGATCGGCAAGCTCGCCCGCCACCTCGCCGAGGAGTACCCGGCGCTGCTGCGCGGCCGGCCCGCCACGCCCGCGGCGCCCGCGACACCGCTCCCGGCCCCTGCGGCCCCGCGCCCGGAGGCCGCCGCCCCCGCGGCGCGGGAGGCGGCAGGGCCCGAGGACGACGCGATCGCCGTCATCGGCATGGCCGGGCGGTTCCCGGGCTCGGCCGACCTGGACGCGTTCTGGCAGCACCTCTCGGACGGACGGGACCTCGTGACCGAGACCCCCGCCGACCGCTGGGACTGGCGGGAGGTGTCCCGGCGGTTCGGCGGTACCGCCCGGTGGGGCGGCTTCCTCGACGACGTCGACCGCTTCGACGCGCTGTTCTTCAAGATCTCGCCGGCCGAGGCCGAGGTGATCGACCCCCAGCACCGGCTGTTCCTCGAACACACCTGGGCGGCGCTGGAGGACGCCGGCTGCCGGGCGGACCGCCTCGCCGGTCGCCGGGTGTGCGTCTTCGCGGGCGTGCAGTTCAACGACTACGAGGCGATGGTGCTGCGCGGCGAGCAGGTCAACGCCCATGCCGGCACCGGGCTGGCGCGCACGATGCTGGCCAACCGCATCTCGTACCTGCTGGACCTGCGCGGCCCGAGCGAGAGCATCGACACCGCCTGCTCCAGCTCGCTGGTGGCGCTGCACCGCGCCGTCCGCGCCCTGCGGTCCGGGGAGAGCGACCTGGCCATCGCCGGCGGGGTGAGCCTGGTGCTCTCGCCGCAGACCGTCGTCGCGGGCAACCAGCTCGGCGTGCTCTCGCCGGACGGCCGGTGCAAGGCGCTGGACGCGGCGGCCGACGGCTATGTCAAGGGAGAGGGCGTGGGCGTGCTGGTGCTCAAGCCGCTCTCCCGCGCGCTCGCCGACGGCGACCGGGTGCACGCGGTGATCCGGGGCAGCGCCGTCAACCACGGCGGACACGCGTCCTCGCTGACCGCGCCGAACCCGCTGGCCCAGGCCGACCTGCTGGTGGACGCCTACCGCGATGCCGGGGTGCCGATCGAGTCGGTGTCCTACGTCGAACTGCACGGCACCGGCACCTCGCTCGGCGACCCGGTGGAGATCGACGGTCTGACCCGCGCCCACCGCGCACTCGCCACCGGCCCGGCCACCGCGTGCGGCATCGGGACGGTGAAGAGCAACATCGGCCACTTGGAGCCCGCCGCCGGCATCGCCGGGGTGATCAAGGTCATCCTGGCGATGCGGCACCGGACCCTGCCGCAGACCCTCCACCTGCACACGCTCAACCCGCTGATCGACCTCGCCGGCACGCCGTTCGAACCGGTCCTCGCCGCGACCCCGTGGGCGCCCGTGGACGCCACCGGAGCGGCCCTGCCACTGCGCGCCGGGGTGAGCTCCTTCGGCTTCGGCGGCGTCAACGCGCACGTCGTCCTGGAGGAACCGCCGACCGCGGCGCCCGTCACCGCGACCGGGCCCGCGGCGGAGCACGAGGTGTTCCTGCTCTCCGCCCGGACCGAGGACGCGCTGCGCCGGTACGCGGCCGCGACCGTGGCGCACCTCGACGGCATGCGCGGGGGTTCGGAGCCGTCGCTGTCCTCGCTCGCCTTCACCTCCCAGGTCGGGCGGGTGCCGATGGCCGTGCGGCTGGCCGTGGTCGCCGGTTCGACGGCGCAGCTGCGAGCGCGGCTGGCCGCCTTCCTCGACGGCGGCTCCGCCGGCGGCGGCACCGGCGGCGACCACGCCTGGCTCTCCGAGCCGGAGGGCGCGAGCTACCTGGCGCGGCTGGTCCGCGAGGGCCGGCTCGACCGGATCGCCCGGCTCTGGCAGGACGGTGCCGACATCGACTGGAGCACGCTGCGCGCCGACCGTCCGCCGCTGATGTCCATGCCGACCTATCCGTTCGCCCGCGAGCGGCACTGGCCGGCGGGCGGCACCGCCCGCGAGCCGCAGCGGCAGCCGGACGCGTCGTCGTCGCTGCTGCTGGTGAAGGACTGGGAAGCCGCGCCGCTGCCCGACGCCGAACTGCCGGGCGGAATCGTGGCGCTGGTGAGCGCCGAGACCGAGCCGCTGGCCCGGGCCGCGTTCGGTCCGGCGGCGGAGCTGGTCCGGCTGGACGGCGACGACGAGGCCGCCGGCGCGAAGCTCGCGGCGGCACTCGGCCGGGTCGGGGCCGTCGTCGACCTGGTCGACGTGTCGGCCGTGTCCACCGCCGTGGTGGAGGCCGACTGGGCCCGGATCGCGCTCGTGCGCGAGCTGGTCGCGGCCCACCGGGCCGGAGGTTTCGCCTACCTTCACCTGACGCACGGCCTGACGACCTTCCGCGCCGAGCGGCCCACCCTGCGGGGCGCGGCGCTCGCGGGCCTCGTCCGGATGCTCACCGCCGAGTACCGCGGGATCCTCGCCCGCACCCTCGACATCGACTCCCTGGAGCCGGCCGCGCTGCGGGCGGCGGTCGCGGCCGAACTCGGCGCGACCGATCCGGTGACCGAGGTCTGCGTGCGCGGCGGCGTGCGGCACACGCCGGTGCTGCGCGAGGCCGCCGAGGCCGGGCCGGGAGCGGACTGGTCCGCGGACCTGGCCGGACGGACGGTGGTGATCACCGGCGGGACGGGAGCCCTCGGCCGGCTGGTGGCGGCCCGCCTGCTCGACCGGGGCGCCGACCGGCTCGTCCTGCTCGGCCGCACCGCGCTGCCCGACCGGGCCGCGTGGCCGGCCCTGCTGGCCGACCCGGCCACCGATCCCGCCCTGGCGGCCCGCCTGCGGGACCTCGCGGCGCTCGACCGCCCGGGGGTCCGGGTGGTGGTCGAGAGCGCCCCGCCGGAGCGGATCGGCGAGGTGATCGACCGCGCTCGGCGCGAGCTGGGCCCGATCGCCGGGATCGTGCACTGCGCCGGCCTCGGGGTGATGACCGACCCGGCCTTCATCGGCAAGCGGATGGCCGACGTCAGCCGGGTGCTCGAACCCAAGACGACGGGGCTCCAGGGCCTCCTGGACGCGTGCGCGCAGGACCCGTTGCGGTTCGTGGTGCTGTACTCGTCCGTCGCCGGACAGGTGCCCGCGCTGGCGGTTGCCGAGGTGGGGGCCGGACGGCTCCTGTGCCGTGCCGTCCACTCTGCCGTCCGTTCCGCTGTCGGTGCTGCCGTCCGTCTCGTCGCGGG
>NZ_JBSFJV010000045.1:0-62666 GCF_053598235.1 Kitasatospora sp. NPDC001159 | reverse complement strand
ATGGAGCTCATCCACTCCTACCGGGTCCGCGGCCACCTGATGGCCGACACCGACCCGCTGGAGTACAAGCAGCGCAAGCACCCCGACCTGGACGTCACCACGCACGGCCTCACCCTGTGGGACCTGGAGCGCGAGTTCGCGGTCGGCGGCTTCGGCGGCCAGAAGATGATGAAGCTGCGCGACATCCTCGGCCTGCTGCGCAACACCTACTGCCGCACCGTCGGCATCGAGTACATGCACATCCAGGACCCGAAGCAGCGCAAGTGGCTGCAGGAGCGCCTGGAGAAGCCGTACGCGAAGCCGGAGCGCGAGGAGCAGCTGCGGATCCTGCGCCGCCTGAACTCGGCCGAGGCCTTCGAGACCTTCCTGCAGACCAAGTACGTCGGCCAGAAGCGCTTCTCGCTGGAGGGCGGCGAGTCGCTGATCGCGCTGCTGGACGCGACCATCGACGCCGCCGCGGAGCACCGCCTCGACGAGGCCGTCATCGGCATGGCCCACCGCGGCCGCCTGAACGTGCTGGCCAACATCGTCGGCAAGCCGTACGGCAAGATCTTCGGCGAGTTCGAGGGCAACCTCGACCCGAAGTCGATGCACGGCTCCGGCGACGTCAAGTACCACCTGGGCGCCGAGGGCACCTTCACCGGCCTGGACGGCGAGACCATCAAGGTCTCGCTCGCCGCGAACCCCTCCCACCTGGAGGCCGTGGACCCGGTCGTCGAGGGCATCGCCCGCGCCAAGCAGGACATCCTGGACCAGGGCGGCACCACCTTCCCGGTGCTGCCGATCCAGATCCACGGTGACGCGGCCTTCGCCGGCCAGGGCGTCGTCGCGGAGACCCTGAACATGTCGCAGCTGCGCGGCTACCGCACCGGCGGCACCGTGCACGTCGTGGTGAACAACCAGGTCGGCTTCACCGCCGCCCCGGCGTCCTCGCGCTCCTCGATGTACTGCACCGACGTGGCCCGCATGATCGAGGCCCCGATCTTCCACGTGAACGGCGACGACCCGGAGGCCGTGGTCCGCGTCGCGCGGCTCGCCTTCGAGTTCCGCCAGGAGTTCCACAAGGACGTGGTGATCGACCTCATCTGCTACCGCCGCCGCGGTCACAACGAGGCCGACAACCCGTCGTTCACCCAGCCGCTGATGTACGACCTGATCGACAAGAAGCGCTCGGTGCGCAAGCTGTACACCGAGGGCCTGATCGGTCGCGGCGACATCACCATGGAAGAGGCGGAGCAGGCGCTCCAGGACTTCCAGGGCCAGCTGGAGAAGGTCTTCGCCGAGGTCCGCGACGCTGCCCAGGCACCGGCCGGTGCCACCGCCGGCAAGCCGGTCGCCGACTTCCCGGTCTCCATCCAGACCGGCATCTCCCAGGAGATGGTCAAGCGGATCGCCGCCTCCCAGGTCAACCACCCGGACTGGCTGACCGTCCACCCCCGCCTGCTGCCGCAGCTGCAGCGCCGCGCCGCCTCGGTCGAGGACAACACCATCGACTGGGCGATGGGCGAGACCCTCGCCATCGGCTCGCTGCTCATGGAGGGCCACCCGGTCCGCCTGGCCGGCCAGGACAGCCGCCGCGGCACCTTCGGCCAGCGCCACGCCGTCCTGATCGACCGCAAGACCGGCGAGGACTACACCCCGCTGCAGTACCTCACCGAGGACCAGGCCCGCTACACCGTCTACGACAGCCTGCTGTCGGAGTACGCGGCCATGGGCTTCGAGTACGGCTACTCACTGACCCGCCCGAACGCGCTGGTCATGTGGGAAGCACAGTTCGGCGACTTCGTCAACGGCGCACAGACCATGGTGGACGAGTACATCGCCTCCGCCGAACAGAAGTGGGGCCAGCACTCCGGCGTCACCCTGCTGCTGCCGCACGGCTACGAAGGCCAGGGCCCGGACCACTCCTCCGCCCGCCCGGAACGCTTCCTCCAGCTCTGCGCGCAGAACAACATGACCGTCGCGATGCCGACCCTGCCGTCGAACTACTTCCACCTGCTGCGCTGGCAGGCGCACAACCCGCACCACAAGCCGCTCGTCGTCTTCACCCCGAAGTCGATGCTGCGCCTGAAGGCCGCGGCCAGTGCGACCGAGGAGTTCCTGTCCGGCTCGTTCCGCCCGGTCATCGGCGACACCGCCGTCGACCCGGCGCAGGTGCGCAAGGTGGTCATCACCGCCGGCAAGTTCTACTACGACCTGGAGGCCGCCCGCGCCGAGCGCGGCGTCACCGACACCGCGATCGTCCGGGTCGAGCGGCTCTACCCGCTGCCGGTGGCCGAGCTCCAGGAGGAACTGGCCCGCTACGGCGACAACGTCCAGTTCGTCTGGGCGCAGGAGGAGCCGGACAACCAGGGTGCCTGGCCGTTCATCGCGATGAACCTGGTCGACCACCTGCAGGTCGTCATCGGCCGCAGCGCCGGCGGCTCCCGCCTGCGCCGCGTCGCCCGCACCACCGCCTCGTCCCCGGCGGTCGGCTCGGCCAAGCGGCACGCCGCCGAGCAGCAGGCGCTGATCGAGGAGGTCTTCGCGCTCTGACGCGCTGAGGCCCCGCACCGCTGAAACGCCCGCGGCCCCCGTCCCCCGACCAGGGAGGCGGGGGCCGCGGGCGTTCTGTCGTGCCCGGGGAAAGGTCGCAGCTCTGCAACCAAACGCGGACTGGCCTGCACGGTTTCCTGACGGGTCGATAGGTTATGGCTCGCCAGATTGCCGCCCGGCGCCCGTCATCGCGCCCGCGGCCCGGCCGAACGACCTCACCGCTCTCCCAGGGGGATCACCACATGACCGCCGACACGCCGCAGCCCGGCAAGCTTCCTCCGGTCTTCCAGCCACTCCTCCCGGACGACCCCCGGGAGGTCGGCGGCTACCGGCTGTTCGCCCGGCTCGGCGCCGGCGGCATGGGCCGGGTCTACCTCTCGTACACTCCGGGCGGGCGCCCGGTGGCGCTCAAGGTGGTCCGCCCCGAGTTCGCCGAGGACGGCGAGTTCCGCCGCCGGTTCGCCCAGGAGGTCAGCAACGCCCAGCGGATCCACGGGCTGTACACCGCCCAGGTGATCGACTCCGGCGGCCTGGACTCGGACGCCCCCTGGCTGGTCACCGCGTACGTCCCGGGCCCGTCCCTGCAGCAGGTGGTGCGCGAGAACGGCGCGCTGCCGGTCCGCACCGTCCTGCTGCTGATGGGCGGCATCGCCGAGGCGCTGCAGGCGATCCACAGCGTCGAGGTGGTCCACCGCGACCTCAAGCCCGCCAACGTGCTGGTCGCCGGGGACGGCCCGCGGGTGATCGACTTCGGCATCGCCCGGGCCGCCGACGCCACCGCGCTGACCGGCACCGGCTACCGGATCGGCTCCCCCGCCTTCATGTCCCCCGAGCAGGCCCAGGGCCGAGCGGTCACCCCCGCCACCGACGTCTTCGCGCTCGGTGCCCTGGCCGCGTACGTGGCCGGCGGCACCGCGCCGTTCGGCGACGGGCCGGACACCGCGGTGCTCTACCGGGTGGTGCACGAGGAGGCGGACCTGGAGGCCGTCCCGGCGGACCTGCGCGAACTGATCCAGCGCTGCCTGGCGAAGTCCCCGGAGGACCGCCCCAAGCCCGCCGAGATCATCCAGGCCGCCCGCAACCACCCGGAGGTCGGCGGCCAGCTGCGGTTCGGCGACGACTGGCTGCCGCGGCAGGTCAACACCGAGATCACCCGCCGCTCCGACCTGCCCAGGACTCCGCCGACCCCGCTGCCGGCCGCGCCCGCCACTGCGCCGCCGGCCCCTGCCACCCCGCCGCCCGCCGCCCCGGCCGCTCCCCCGCAGCCGACCCACCCGGCCACCGCGGTGACCCACGCCCCGCAGCAGCCGGCCACGCCCCCGCCGGGCTTCGCCCCGCCGCCGCTCGGCGCGTACGGCGCCCCGCAGCCGCCCACCGAGACGCCGACCGCCCCGGTGCTGCCCACCCCGCCGACCGTCCAGCTCCAGCCGGAGCAGCCGTCCTTCGACACCCCGCCGCCCGGCCCGGTGGTCACCGCCGTCACCCCGGCACCGCCCGAGCCCGAGCCCAGGCGCAAGGGCGGGGTGTCCTGGAAGGTCCTGCTCACCGTCGCCCTGGTGATGGCGATCGGCGGCACCGCGGGCGGCGTGGTGCTGATGAAGAAGCTGGACGACGGCAAGAAGCCGACCGCGAGCACCACCCCGGCCCCCGCGGTGACCGTCACCCAGAGCAATCCGAACCCGGCGCTTAGCCAGGGCGACTCCGTCTCCGGCCCGAGTGCCACCGCATCCGACGCGCCGGTGACGGCCGTGCCCTCGAAGTCCGGCCCGAGCACCGTCTCCGCCCCCGCCCGACCGGCTGGCTACACCCTGCTGCTGGACAAGAAGGCGCTCTCGATCCCGGCCGCCGAGTACTCCTCCGACGCGTACCGGATCGACCTGAACGCCGGCACGGTGGTACCGCGCAGCGGCTCCAGCGACCTGAAGTGGGGGCTCGGCGTCACCAACACCGGCAGTGGCAGCAAGGCCAACTCCTTCGAGAGTTCGGGGGACGAGAAGTCCGACTTCGCCGTGATCACCGAGCCGACGGTGACGGCCGAGCAGTGCGCCGCCGCGATCGACTCCCGGCCGGACACCGACCTGACCTACAACCGGGTCGCGCCCGGCCGCCTGCTCTGCATCCGCGACCGGGTGACCCGGAACATCGCCATCGCCGCGATCACCACCGCCGACCCGACCACGGGTGCCGCCTCGGCGACCGTCAGCACCTGGCGGGCCAGCTGACCGACGGGTCTATCCTGACCAGGTCAATCCCCATCGGACCGGAGCGAACCGTGTACTTCACCGACCGAGGCATCGAGGAGCTGGAGAACCGGCGCGGCGAGGAGGAGGTCACCTTCGAGTGGCTGGCCGAGCGCCTGCGCGAGTTCGTCGACCTCAACCCGGACTTCGAGATCCCGGTCGAGCGGCTGGCCACCTGGCTGGCCCGGCTCGACGACGAGGACGACGAGTGACCCGGTGACCGCCGGACGAAGGGCCCGGGAGGCAACCGCCTCCCGGGCCCTTCGCATGTCCCCGTAGGGGTCGGCTCCGGGATGTCTCCGGGGCGGGATCGGGGGCGGAACCGCTTGCTTTTCCCGGCACGCGATATATCGTCTTTAGAAGAGAACGCGATACATCGCGATCGCTGAACGGGAGGCGGCAGAGATGAGCCAGTGGACGATCGAGGGCCCCGGCAGGACCACCGTGCCCGAGGAGGTGCGCGCGCTGCACGTACGCGTCATCGACGGCTCGGTGAACGTGGTCGCGGCCGAGGGGCCGGCCCGCCTGGAGGTCACCGGGCTCAAGGGCGAGCCGCTGCACGTGACCCTGGTGGACGGCGTCCTGACGGTCACGTACAAGGACATCAACAGCTGGGGCGAGTTCGGCGAGTGGATCAAGTCGGTCGGCTCGGTCCGCGCCTTCTTCGACTCCTTCAAGCGCAAGCGCTCCGTCGCGGTCACCCTGACCGTCCCGGCTGGCACCGACGTCAAGGTCGGCACCGTGTCCGCCGACGCCACCGTCACCGGTGTCGAGGGCCACGTCTCGGTGCAGAGCGCCAGCGGCGACACCACCCTGGCCGGGCTGACCGGCCGGATCGACGCCAGCACCGTGACCGGCGACGTGGACGCCCAGGCGGTGGGCGGGCGGCTCAAGGTCAACAGCGTCTCCGGGCAGCTCACCCTGATCGCCGGCACCGCCGACAAGGTCCAGGCCAACACCGTCACCGGCGCCGTCACCCTGGACCTCGACGTGGCCGGCGGGACGGACGTCAAGGTCAACACCGTCAGCGGCGCCGTCGTGGTCCGCATCCCCTCGCTGGCCGACGCCACCGTCGTGGCCGGCTCCACCAGCGGCGAGGTCTCCAGCACCTTCGACGAGCTGAAGATGAGCAGCACCTGGGGCGCCAAGAAAATCTCCGGCCAGCTCGGCGAGGGCCGCGGCAGCCTCAACGTCACCACCGTCTCCGGCGCGGTCACCGTGCTGCGCCGCCCCGAGCCCGAGGACGACGTCCCGGCGGTGGTCAGGGAGCTCCCGGCCGCCCCCGGCTCCGACACGCCCGGCTCCGACACGCCCGCGGGGCCCGATCTCACCAAGGAGGCCTGAGATGACCCCCGTGTTCGGCCACGGCCGACTCCGGCTCTACCTGTTGAAGCTGCTGGACGAGGCCCCTCGGCACGGCTACGAGGTGATCCGCCTGCTGGAGGAGCGCTTCCAGGGCCTGTACGCCCCTTCCGCCGGCACGGTCTACCCGCGACTGGCCAAGCTGGAGCAGGAGGGCCTGGTCAGCCACAGCACCGAGGGCGGCCGCAAGGTCTACCGGCTGACCGACGCCGGGCGCGCGGAACTCGAAGCCCGTCAGGGCGAGTTGGACGAGCTGGAGGTCGAGATCCACGACTCCGTGGCGCAGCTCGCCGGGGCGATCCGGGAGGACGTCCGGGACAGCGCCAAGGACCTGCGCGAGGAGCTGTGGCAGGCCGCCCGGCAGGCCCCCCGGCCGGACCGCGCCGAGGGCCCCGGCGACCCGTGGGCCGGCCCCTGGGGCGACAACGAGTCCTGGCAGCGCGCCAAGGAGGAGTTCGCCCAGTTCAAGCGGCAGGCCAAGGAGCAGGCCAAGCGCGCCCGGGAGCAGGAGAAGGCCGCCAAGGCCAAGGCGAAGGCCGCCGAGGAGGAGGCCCGCCGGCTGCGCGAGCAGGCCAGGGCCTCCCGCACCGCCGCCCAGCAGGAGGCGCTGCGGATCAAGCGCCGGGTCGAGCAGCAGGTGCGCGAGCACGCCGCGAAGGGCGACTGGCCGACCGGGCTGGCCGAGGGCCTGTCCGAGCTGACCAAGGGCCTGGCCGGGCTGGCCGACGCGGCCCGCTGGGGCCAGCCCGCGGACGAGCCGGCCGAGAAGATCACGGTGACCCGGATCGACCTGGACAAGGAGGGGGCCACCGCCACCGCCGACCTGCCGACGTGGACGCGCACCGACCCGGCCGAGGATCCGGCCCGCGAGTTGGAGCGACTGCTCGACCGCTTCCGCGACCAGGTCCGCGACGCGGCCCGGGACGGCGGGGTGAGCGCCGACGAGCTGACCGAGGCCCGCTCGGTGCTGGGCGCGGCCGGCGAGCGGCTGAAGCGGCTGCTCGGCTGAGCCGGCGGTCCTGACGGTCTCGGCCCGGCGCCCTCCTCCGGGGGCGCCGGGCCGCCGTGCCTCAGGGATTGAGCACGATCTTGCCGAAGACGTCGCCCTTGGCGAGCCGGGCGAAGCCGTCCCGGGCCTCGGTCAGCGGCAGCACCGAGTCGATCACCGGACGGACGCCGGTGGTCGCGCACAGCGAGAGCAGCCCGGCCAGCTCCTCCTTGGTGCCCATGGTCGAGCCGACCACCTTGAGCTCCAGGAAGAAGATCCGGTTCAGCTCGGTGGCGCTCGGGTTCGGGCCGGAGGTGGCACCCGAGATGACGATGGTGCCGCCCGGGCGCAGCGACTTCACCGAGTGCGACCAGGTCGCGGCGCCGACCGTCTCCATCACCGCGTCCACCCGGGCGGGCAGCCGGGCGCCGCTCTCGAAGGCCGCGTCCGCGCCGAGCTCGACCGCCCGGCGACGCTTGGCCTCGTCCCGGCCGGTGACCCAGACCCGCAGGCCGGCCGCCTTGCCGAGGACGATCAGCGCGGTCGCCACCCCGCCGCCGGCCCCCTGCACCAGGACGGTGTCACCGGGCTTGACCCCGGCGTTGGTGAACAGCATCCGATAGGCCGTCAGCCAGGCCGTGGGCAAGCAGGCGGCCTCCTCGAAGCTCAGCTCGGCGGGCTTGGGCAGCAGGTTCCAGGTGGGCACGGCCACCTGCTGGGCGAAGGTGCCCTGGTAGCGCTCGGTCAGGATGGACCGGGGCTCGTTCGGGCCCACTCCGTGGCCGGTCTGGCCGATCACCGAGTGGATGACCACCTCGTTGCCGTCCTCGTCGACCCCGGCGGCGTCGCACCCGAGGATCATCGGCAGCTTCTCGGCAGGCAGCCCCACCCCGCGCAGCGACCACAGGTCGTGGTGGTTGAGGCTGGCGGCCTTGACCGTGACCACGCTCCACCCGGGGCGGGCCTGCGGCTCGGGGAGTTCGCCCAACTCCAGTCCGCTGAGCGGGTCGTCGGCGTCGATACGTGCGGCGTAGGCAGCAAACATGTCCCGGACGATAGCCGGGACGGCCGAGGCCGGGAACCACGCGTGGGTGTGACGCGCGTCCCGGCCTCAGGCTGGAGGAATTCGTCAGATCGTCAGATCCGCGCCACGCCCTCGGCGCGGGCGGCCTCGGCCACCGCCTTGCTGACCGCCGGAGCGACCCGCTCGTCGAACGGCGAGGGGATGACCTTCTGCGGCGTCAGCTCGTCGGCCACCACACCGGCCAGCGCCTTGGCGGCGGCCAGCTTCATGCCCTCGGTGATCCGCGAGGCCCGCACCTGCAGCGCGCCGGCGAAGATGCCCGGGAAGGCCAGCACGTTGTTGATCTGGTTCGGGAAGTCGCTGCGCCCGGTGGCGACGACCGCCGCGTACTTGTGCGCGACCTCGGGGTGGATCTCCGGGTTGGGGTTGGCCATCGCGAAGATGAACGCGCCCTCGGCCATCGTCGCGACGACCTCCTCCGGCACGGTGCCGCCGGAGACGCCGATGAACACGTCGGCGCCGGCCAGCGCGTCGGCCAGCGAGCCCTTGAGGCCCGAGCGGTTGGTCAGCCCGGCGATCTCGGCCTTGACGTCCGTCAGGTCCCCGCGGCCCTCGTGGACCACGCCCTTGCGGTCGCAGACGGCCACGTCGCCGATGCCCGCCGCCAGCAGCATCTTGGCGATGGCGATGCCGGCCGCACCGGCACCGGAGATGACGGCCCGCAGCGCGCCGATCTCACGGCCGGTCACCTCGGCCGCGTTCCACAGGGCCGCGGTGGTGACGATCGCGGTGCCGTGCTGGTCATCGTGGAAGACCGGGATGTCCAGGGCCTCCTGGAGCCGGCGCTCGATCTCGAAGCAGCGGGGGGCGGAGATGTCCTCCAGGTTGACGCCGCCGAAGGACGGCGCCAGCCGCACCACGGTCTCGACGATCTCGTCGGCCCCGGTGCAGGCGAGCGCGATCGGCACCGCGTCCACGCCGCCGAACTGCTTGAACAGGATGGCCTTGCCCTCCATCACCGGGAGCGAGGCCTCCGGGCCGATGTCGCCGAGGCCCAGCACCGCGGTGCCGTCGGTGACCACCGCGACGGTGTTGGACTTCCAGGTGTAGTCGTTGACCAGCTCGGGCTGCTCGGCGATGGCCGTGCAGACCCGGGCGACACCAGGGGTGTAGGCGAGGGACAGGTCGTCCGCGTCGCGCACCGGCACCGTCGCCCGGATCTCCATCTTGCCGCCGCGGTGGAGCGCGAAAACGGCGTCGACCGGATCGTCGGTGTCCTGGGTGCTGCTGTGAATGATCTCCGCTGCCACGATGACCTCTTCGTCATTGATCTGGCGAGGTGCGCGGCCGACAGGACGACCCGTCCGGAAACCGGAAACCGGGTACGCCGAAGCGGACCCGGGGGTCGGGGCGCCCGTCGGGTGGCGCCCTCGGATGAGGGTTTTATGGGGTCTGTGTTGTCCGCGTTGTGCTACCGGGCCGAGCGTAGGTCGGACAAAGGCATCGCACCTATGCCTTTTCGTCCTCGTCACGTGCCGTTCATCGCCGTGCTGTCGCGTCAACCGGACCCGGCGTCGGAAGCGTCGGGCACCAACAACGGCAACGGCGAAAACGCACGCACACCCGCAGGAGTGAACGCAGACCCGGAGGGGAGTCGGTACCCCGGATACGGAGCCACGTGATGACTTCCGTTCCTGGGCACCCCGAGCCTGTCGGGGCTCGTCGGCCTGGTTCGAGCGTTCGGGGGTCACCCGGTACCGAATTCTGACACACCCGCCGCCGGGCCCGGCAGGGTGGGATGGCAGGATCGCTTGTCCGCCGTTTGACGGACACCACCGCGACACCGGGGCGACCGCGCGTCCCGCCCACAGGAGCAACCCTCATGCCTCACGTCCCCCAGGTCCGCCGTCCGGCCCTCACCGGAGCCGCACTGGCCGTCGCCGGAGCCCTGCTGCTCACCGGCTGCGGCGGCGACGGGCAGGCCGCCGCGAGCGACCCGGTCAAGGACATCCGCGCCAAGCTGCCCAAGGCACAGCGCTCGGCCGGGGTGCTGCGCATCGGCATGGACGTCAACTACGCGCCGGTGGAGTTCCGCGGCCAGGACGGCAAGCCGACCGGCCTCGACCCGGAGCTCGCCACCGCCCTCGGCAAGATCCTCGACGTGCGGATCGAGTTCGTGGACACCCCGTTCGACAAGCTGATGCCGAACCTGCAGGGCAAGCAGTTCGACGTGGCGATGTCCGCGCTCAGCGACGTCCGCCAGCGCCGCGAGGGCCTGGACGACACCGGCAAGCAGGTCAACCCGGGCGTGGACTTCGTGGACTACTTCATCGCCGGCACCTCGATCGTCGTCCCGAAGGGCAACCCCAAGGGGATCAAGACCCTGGACGACCTGTGCGGCAAGACCGTCGCCCTCCAGCAGGGCACCACCCAGGACGAGATCGCCACCCGGCAGGTGGCCGTCTGCGCCCGAACCGGCCGTCAGCTGACCGTGCACAAGTTCGACACCGACGCCAAGTCGATGGCCGAGGTCTCCTCCGGCGCCGCGGCGGCCGGCCTGAACGACTTCCCGGTGGCCGCCTACGCGGCGAAGACCAACGACGGCGGCGGCCGTTTCGAGGTGACCGGCGCACAGTCCACCTCCAACCCGTACGGGATCGCGGTGCGCAAGCAGGACACCGACCTGCGGGACACCCTGGCCAAGGCGGTCGACCAGCTGATCCGCAGCGGCGAGTACGACAAGATCCTCGGCAAGTGGAACGTGAGCGCCGGCGCGGCGCAGAACGCGGTGATCAACGGGGGCATCTGAGCGACGCGACACTCCGGACCGGCGGACGGGCGGACCCCCGGCGGACCCCCGGCGGGCCTCCGGCGGGCCTCCGGGCGGAGTGCGGAGGGATCTGCATACTTATACACAGGGTGACAGGGGCACTCGATTCGTCCGAATAGCGGATAGTGTGAGCCCTTGTTATCCGATTTTGATCTGGATGAGGGCCACCTGACCGTCATCAGATGGCAGGATTCCCCCCATCTCGGATCGAGCCGACCTTTGGTCGAGGCGGGTCCGGTCAACGTCCACCTCGGCGGAGGGTGGCGGAAAGCACTACCCGCACCACCCTGGGCGGCCCCCTGCGCCCAGGCAACTGCACCACCCCGGCATGCCCGTACGACGACGTACAGCGACATACCCATCCGTACGGCTCCGTACGGCCAGCTGCCCAGGGCGCCGCTCCCGCGGCGCACTCCGCCCGATTTCTCTCCCCAGGAGGAGATCCCCTCATGACCGCCCGTACCCAGCGCACCCGCCTCTTCGCGGCCGGCGTGGCCGCCGTGTCCGTCTCCCTCGTGCTGAGCGCGTGCAGCAGCAGCAAGACCGAAGGCGGCGCGCCCAACGCCAGCGCGACCGTCAATGAGGTCAAGGCCGACGACAAGCTGGTCGCCCTCGTCCCGGCCGACATCAAGTCGGCCGGCAAGCTCGTGGTCGGCGCCGACGCCTCCTACGCGCCGGACGAGTTCAAGGACGACAGCGGCAAGGTCATCGGCATGGACGTCGACCTCGCCAACGCCATCGCCGCCAAGCTCGGTCTGAAGGCCGAGGTCCAGGACTCCGGCTTCACCGCGATCATCCCCGGCATCCAGTCGAACAAGTTCCAGCTCGGCATGTCGTCCTTCACGGACAACAAGGAGCGCGAGCAGGTCGTCGACATGGTGACCTACTTCAACTCCGGCAGCGCCGTCGCGGTCAAGAAGGGCAACCCGGAGAAGATCGACCCGAAGGACCTCTGCGGCAAGAAGGTCGCCGTCCAGACCGGCACCACCCAGGCCGACGAGATCAAGGACACCCGCAACCCGGATTGCGCCAAGGCGGGCAAGCCGGGCATCCAGAACGACGGCGACAAGTTCGACCTCCAGACGGACGTCACCAACGCCGTGGTCTCCGGGCGCGACCAGGCGATGATGGCCGACTCCCAGGTCGTCGACTACGCGATCAAGCAGTCCGGCGGGCAGCTGGAGAAGGTCGGCGACACCTACGGCGTGGCCCCCTACGGCGTCGCCCTGGCCAAGGGCTCCAAGCTCACCCCGGCCATCCAGGGTGCCGTCCAGTCGCTGATCGACGACGGCACCTACAAGCAGATCCTCACCAAGTGGGGTGTCGAGGCCGGCGCCATCGACAAGTCGACCGTCAACGGCGCCGTCAGCTGACCCCTCGTACGCTCCATCTCTCCCCCGAGGCCACACCGTGAACTCTTTGGACAAGGGGACGGCTGAGCAGGGACGGCCTGAGACCATCAAGGCCATCCCGGTTCGCCACCCCGGACGCTGGGCGGGCGCAGTCGTCATCGCCGTGCTCGCGGCGATGCTGCTGAGCGCCCTCTTCACCAACCCCGCATTCAAGTGGGACATCGTCGGGCAATACCTGTTCCACGACAGCATCGTGCACGGCATGGTCGTGACGCTGGAGCTGACCGCCCTCTCCATGCTCATGGGTGTGGTCGGCGGCATCATCCTCGCGGTGATGCGCCTGTCCCCGAACCCGCTGCTCGCCGGCACCGCCTGGGTCTATATCTGGGTCTTCCGCGGCACCCCGGTGCTGGTGCAGCTGGTGATGTGGAACTTCCTCGGCCTGATCTGGGCCAAGCTGTCGATCGGCGTCCCGTGGGGACCGGAGTTCTGGTCGGAGCAGACCAACGTCCTGATCCCGACCTTCGTCGCTGCACTGCTGGGCCTCGGCCTCAACGAGGCCGCCTACATGGCGGAGATCGTCCGCGGCGGCATCCAGTCGGTGGACGAGGGCCAGACCGAGGCCGCACACGCGCTCGGCATGAGCCGGTTCCAGACCATGCGGCGGATCATCCTGCCGCAGGCCATGCGGGTGATCATCCCGCCGACCGGCAACGAGACCATCTCGATGCTCAAGACCACCTCGCTGGTCTCCGTGATCTCCCTGGAGGAGATCTTCCGGGCCGGCCAGGTCATCTACTCTCGGAACTACCAGAACATCCCGCTGCTGATCGTGGTCAGCCTCTGGTACCTGTTCTTCACCTCGGTGCTGACCATCGGCCAGTACTACATCGAGCGCCACTACGCCCGTGGCTCCAACCGCACCCTCCCGCCCACACCGCTGCAACGACTGCGGCGCCTGTTCGCCGGGAAGCCCACCCCGAAGACGACCGCCGACGTCGTCCCGGGGCTTGAGGGAGGTGGTCACGTATGACCGATCTGACCAAGACGCCCGCCGACTCCGTCGCGGCCGCCGAGCCCATGGTCCGCGCCGAGGCGGTGCACAAGTCCTACGGCCTGGTCGAGGTCCTCAAGGGCATCGACCTGGAGGTCAAGCAGCGCGAGGTGTTCTGCCTGATCGGACCGTCCGGCTCCGGCAAGTCGACCTTCCTGCGGTGCATCAACCACCTGGAGAAGATCAACGGCGGCCGCCTCTGGGTGGACGGCGAGCTGGTCGGCTACCGGCAGAAGGGCGACAAGCTCCACGAGCTCAAGGACCGCGAAGTCGCCCTGAAGCGCCGCGACATCGGCATGGTGTTCCAGCGCTTCAACCTGTTCCCGCACATGACGGCCATAGAGAACGTCATCGAGGCGCCGGTCCAGGTCAAGGGCGAGAGCAAGGCCGAGGCCCGCGAGCGCGGCATGGCCCTGCTGGAGCGGGTCGGCCTCGCCAACAAGGCGAAGAACTACCCCTCGCAGCTCTCCGGCGGCCAGCAGCAGCGCGTGGCCATCGCCCGCGCGTTGGCCATGAAGCCCAAGCTGATGCTCTTCGACGAGCCCACGTCGGCGCTCGACCCGGAGCTGGTCGGCGACGTCCTCGACGTCATGCGCGGCCTGGCCGAGGAGGGCATGACGATGGTGGTCGTCACCCACGAGATGGGCTTCGCCCGCGAGGTCGGCGACGCGCTGGTGTTCATGGACGGCGGTGTGGTGGTCGAGTCCGGCAACCCCCGCGACGTGCTCACCGACCCGCAGCACGAGCGGACCAGGGCCTTCCTCTCCAAGGTGCTCTGAGCCCGTGACGTCGGCGCTCGGCAGGCACCTTCCTGCCGAGCGCCGACCCGGGTCACCGCGGCGTCAGCCGGTCACGAGCACGCGATGATCTGCCAGTCGCGGTCGGCGAACTGGATCGCGAAGTACCCGTAGCCGTAGCCCGGCACGTTCTGGCAGCCGCTTTCGCGTCCCGACGACGGGAGGCGCACCCGGAAGCTGTGCTCGTCGGCGCACTTGTTCCGAACCGTGTAGATGATGCTCGCCTCGTCCCCTCCGGCGTTCACTCCGGAACGGACCCCGCAGAACCCGGGATCCGCCGAGGCCGTCGTGGCGGGAGCCGCGACCGAGACGGTGAACGCCAGCCCGGCCGTGGCCGCGCCGACGGCCAGCGTCCGGCCGATCGCCGTGTTTCGCACCCTCATGTACTGTCCGTTCTCTCGGTGAGTCTGTTCAGTGCGTTCGCGGACGTGCGGCGACTAGCAGTTGCGGACCTCCCACCACGTCGTCTCGCCCATGTACGTGTACGAGTAGCTCTCGTACGGGTCGATGGTCGCGCAGAACGTGGACCTGCCGATCTCCGGGAAGTAGACCTTGAACGCGTGTGCCTCACCGCACTTGTTACGCACGCGGTAGGCGTACAGCGCGGCGTTGGGCACGATCGTCGGACCGTCCACCCGCACCCCGCAGAAGCCTGGGTCGGCAGCCGCCGGTCCGGCCGGGACCACCGCCAGCGGCACCGCCCCGAGGAATGCGGCGAGCACTGCGCCCGCCGTGCGCCGAGTACCGCGACTCCAGCCCAGTCGAAGCTTCACGGGTCTCCTTTCGCCGAGCGTTCGAAAGCGCACCGGGCGCTCTGGTCGAGCCCGAGTGCAATGGCATGGACACTACACATCAACTGGGTCTCCCGTCCCCGGGTTATCGGCACAACGGAGCCCCGGCTGCAGAGCCCGACACAATCCCTCACCCCGTAATAGGCTGGAAGCATTCAGCCCGTTACCGAAATCTATGGAAGGACTGCCGTGGAGCTCGCCTCCTACGCCGATCTCGCCGTTCGGCTGGTGAACACCGAGGAACCCGAGCGCGGCACCGACACGCTGACCTCCGTGGACGCGGTGCGCGCCCTGTTCTCCGACTCCTCCCGGGCCGCCGCGCTCGCCGACGAGTCCGACGTGCCCCGGCTGCGGGCCGTGCGGACCAGGCTGCGCGGGGTGTTCGAGGCCGCCGCCGAGGGCGACGAGGTCCGGGGCGTCGACCTGCTGAACAGCCTGCTGATGGAGTACCCCGTCAGCCCGCTGGTCTCCGGGCACGACCACCTGGACGACGCCGGGCGGCCGCGCTGGCACCTGCACCTGGCCGACAACTCACCGACCGCCACCGCGCACTTCAGCGCGGTCGCCTGCATGGGCCTGGCCGTCCACCTCACCGAGCTGGGCGCCGACCGGCTCGGCATCTGCCAGGCCGCGCCCTGCCGCAACGCCTACCTGGACACCTCGACCAACCGCTCCCGCCGCTACTGCTCGGACCGCTGCGCGACCCGCGCCAACGTGGCCGCCTACCGGGCCCGCAAGCGGCAGG
Source organism: Kitasatospora sp. NPDC001159 (assembly GCF_053598235.1). Taxonomy (NCBI): domain Bacteria; kingdom Bacillati; phylum Actinomycetota; class Actinomycetes; order Kitasatosporales; family Streptomycetaceae; genus Kitasatospora; species Kitasatospora sp. NPDC001159. Next base: position 46,948 of record NZ_JBSFJV010000045.1, on the reverse strand, counting down.
AGGCCGAGGCGGCGCTCAGCGCCACGGACCAGAGGCCCTAGCTAGACCTCCTCCACCCAGACCCCGAGCCGGCGGGCCAGGCCCGGTACCCGGGCCAGCCGGGGGCTGAGCAGCAGCCGCTCCAGCCGCCGGCCCGGCGCCAGCCAGGCCGGGCTCGGGCGCAGCCGCAGCAGCACCCGGCCGAGCACCAGGTCGTCCGGGACCGGCCCGTAGCTGCGGCTGTCGCTGTCCACCGGCCGGTTGTCGGACAGTAGCCACCAGCCCTTCGGACGGCGCTCGGCGGCCCGCTTCACCACCAGCAGGTCCTGCTGGAAGGGGTGCCGGAACAGCACCACCGCGCCCGGCCGGATCGGCGCGCCGTAGCGGACCAGCAGCTGGTCGCCCTCGCGCAGGGTCGGGATCATCGACGGGCCCGCCACGTCGACCAGCCCGAACGGCACCGCGCCGCCTCCCGCGCCGCCCTCCGGCTCCGCACTCCGCGCCACGACTCCTCCTCCCGGACCGCCCGCCCGCCCGCCTCAGTTTGCCGCACGGACCGCCATCCGTTCGATGTCCGGATTACCCCGGTTCCGGGTCCGCCTTTTGCCCTAGGCCCACCGCCCGATCGCGAAACCCCGAGGGCGGAAGGGTAATCTCGGGCGCGGGAAGACGATCTAAGGAAGGACTCCCATGTTCTCTCGTCTGTTTGCACCGCGTGCCACCGCTCACGCCCACTGCGACCTGCCCTGCGGCGTGTACGACCCGGCGCAGGCCAAGCTTGAGGCCGAGTCGGTCAAGGCCACCCAGGAGAAGTACCAGGCCAACGAGGACCCGCACTTCCGCGCCCGCGCCATCATCATCAAGGAGCAGCGCGCCGAGGCCGTCAAGCACCACATCTCGGTGCTGTGGAGCGACTACTTCAAGGCCCCGCACTTCGAGAAGTACCCGCAGCTGCACAAGCTGATCAACGACACCCTGAAGGCCGCCTCGGCCGCCAAGGCGTCCACCGACCCGGCCACCGGCCAGGCCCTGCTGGACCTGATCGCCGAGGTCGACAAGATCTTCTGGGAGACCAAGCAGGCCTGAGCCTGACGCGTCGCCACCCGACCGCCCCCGTCCGCCCGTCGGACGGGGGCGGTCGCGCGTTCACCCGATCCGCATCCGGTAAGGGCTGGCCCGGATGCTGGTCGGCGCCGGACGTGATGAGGGCCGAGGACCTGGCCGTCGTCGCCGTCCCGGTGGAACTGGCCGGCACCCGGCCGGTCCACGAGGTGCGCCTCAAGGCCTCCGCCGGACGGGGTGGTCCGCCTGGCCGGGCCGCACGGCAGCGGCAAGTCCACCCCGCTCGTCCGGAGACCGGCACCCTCCAGCTGCTGTCCGACCGTCTCCCCTGAAGCCCGAAGGAACTGCGCACCGTCCCCGCCCGCCGACCGGCGCGGATCGCGCTCCTCCGGTCGGGCGTACGCTCAGAGGTACGAGCCGACGGACCCCGACCGGAGGAGCGAGATCATGACCACCACGGCGGCGCCGTCCGCCTTCGACACCCGGGCACTGCGCGAGGGCATCGAGCGCTGCGACGCGGAGGCCCTGCTGGCTCTGTACGCCGAGGACGCCGAACTGCGCGTGGTCGACCGCAAGACCCAGCCCAGCCACCCCCTGGTGATGCACGGACGGGACGAGATCGGCGCCATGCTGAGCGACATCTACGGCCGCGAGATGACCCACAAGCTGGAGCAGGTGGTGGTCCAGGGCGACCACGTCGCCTTCCTGGAGTCCTGCCGCTACCCCGACGGCGTGCGGGTGCTGATGTCCTCGATGGCCGACCTGCGGGACGGCCGGATCGTCGACCAGACCTCGATCCAGGCCTGGGACGAGACCGGGCCCGAGCAGTAGGCTCGCGGCATGATCCGCACCGCCGTCGTCGCCGACGTCCCCGTCATCCTGGCCATGATCCGCGAACTCGCGGAGTACGAGAGGGCCCCGCAGGAGGCGGTGGCCACCGAGGAGCAGCTGCGCGAGGCGCTGTTCGGCGCCAAGCCGGCGCTGTTCGGCCTGATCGCCGAGGACGACGGCACCGGCGAGCCGGTCGGCTTCGCGGTGTGGTTCCTCAACTTCTCGACCTGGCGCGGCACCCACGGGATCTACCTGGAGGACCTCTACGTCCGCCCGCAGGCCCGCGGCGGCGGCCACGGCAAGGCGCTCCTGCTGGAGCTCGCACGGATCGCCGTCGAGCGCGGCTACGCGCGGGTGGAGTGGTCGGTGCTCGACTGGAACCAGCCGTCGATCGACTTCTACAAGTCGCTCGGCGCGGTTCCGATGGACGAGTGGACCGTCTACCGGCTCACCGGCGAGGCACTGACCGCCGCCGGCAGTCGTTAGAAGTCGTTAGAAGTCGCTGAGAAGTCGTCGAACGGACCGGTGAGTACGGGCAAAGCCCCTGCCACCCAGCGTCGCAATGCCTTACCATGAGTAACTCTCGCACCGGGGTGCGGGACACGAACAGCGATGGCGGATCATCGGCATCGACACCCCTTCGAGTGGTGGCAAGGCGCCCCTCAACGGGTAGCACAGGTACCAACCAAGCACAGCGCGTCACCCAGGAGGCAAGGGTGTCCCAGATCGACAGCGGTCTCGGAGTTCAGGACTTCGTGGAGGTCCGGCTGCCCGCGGCGGGGGCCTACCTCTCCGTGCTGCGAACAGCGACGGCCGGGCTCGCGGCCCGGCTGGACTTCACCCTCGACGAGATCGAGGACCTGCGGATCGCGGTGGACGAGGCCTGCGCCATCCTGCTCCAGCAGGCGGTGCCCGGCTCCGTGTTGTCCTGCGAGTTCCGCCTGGTCGGCGACTCGCTGAAGGTAACCGTCGCCGCTCCCACCACGGACGGCAAAGCGCCCGAACGGGACACCTTCGCGTGGACCGTACTCTCCGCCCTGGCCGGCGAGGTCGACTCCTCGGTCGGCGAGGACAACACCGTGTCGATCAGCCTGCACAAGAAGCGCGGCGGATCCGCCGCCCACTAGCCGGGCCCCGAGCAGCACCCTGCAAGGGCCGTCCGCCGTTCCCCCACCGGGGCTCGACGGGCGGCTCCCGGTACCGCCCCGGGCGGTACGACCAACGAGACGATACCGGGGCCGCGGCCCCGGTGCTCCCGGAACGGAACGGGGGAATGGCCGTGAGTGATCTGGACCGTACCGGCCTCGCGACGGCGGGCCCTGCCGTACCGACCCAGGCGAGCGTTCCCGGCCTCGCCGCCAACGACGAAGCGCACCCGAAGGACGCCCACCGGATGAGCCACCCGACCGAGCCGACGTCTGAGCCGACGCCCGCTTCCACGCCCCCGCCGGTCACGGCGGAGGAGGCCGTGGAGCTGCACGGCGCCGTGCCCGCCCAGGGTTCGCACCGCACCGGCGCTCCGGACCGGGAGGCCGCCCGCGCGCTGTTCGTCCGACTGTCCGCACTGCCCGAGGGCTCCCCGGAGCGCGTCGAGCTGCGCAACCAGCTGGTGCGGATGCACATCCCGCTGGTCGAACACCTGGCCCGGCGCTTCCGGAACCGGGGCGAGCCGCTGGACGACCTGACCCAGGTCGCCACCATCGGTCTGATCAAGTCGGTGGACCGCTTCGACCACGAGCGCGGGGTCGAGTTCTCCACCTACGCGACGCCGACCATCGTCGGCGAGATCAAGCGGCACTTCCGCGACAAGGGCTGGGCGGTGCGCGTCCCGCGCCGTCTGCAGGAGCTGCGGCTGTCGCTCACCACGGCGACCAGCGAGCTCTCCCAGCGGCACGGCCGCTCCCCCACGGTGCACGAGCTGGCCGAGCACCTGGGGATCTCAGAGGAGGACGTCCTGGAGGGCCTGGAGTCCGCCAACGCGTACTCCACGCTGTCCCTCGACGTGCCGGACAGCGACGACGAGTCGCCGGCCGTGGCGGACACCCTGGGCGCCACCGACGAGGCGCTGGAGGGCGTCGAGTACCGCGAGTCGCTCAAGCCGCTGCTGGCCCAACTGCCGCCCCGCGAGCAGAAGATCCTGGTGCTGCGGTTCTTCCGGAACATGACCCAGTCGCAGATCGCCGCCGAGGTGGGGATCTCCCAGATGCACGTATCCCGCCTGCTGGCGCGCACTTTGGCCCAGCTGCGGGAGAAGCTCCTGGTGGAGGAGTAGGACTGACGGCCGCTCAGCTCCGGCTCGGCGGCCGTCCGGCACGTTTCAGGACCTTCGGCGGCCCGGTGCGCTCAGCCCTCGTGCTGGGTGTACAGGGTCGCCGTCGACTTCGGGTTCAGCAGCGAGCCGATGCCCACCAGGCCGAGCAGGCCGACCACCACGCCGACCGCGATCATCGCACCGCCGCTCTGCACCATGTAGTAGGCGATCGGCAGGCAGATCGAGTTGGTCAGCACGGCCGGGCTGCGGCCCCAGCGGCGCTCCTTGAGCAGCGCGCGGGCGGCCAGGATCGGCAGCACGCCGAGCAGCACGATGACCAGGCCGCCGAACTCGTTCAGGGCCAGCTGCTTGGCCTGGCCGGACAGCGCGGACACCATGTCCGAGACGCCGACGACGGCCAGCGCGACGCCCTCCAGGGCGGTGATGGCGGCGCCCAGGGTGAGCGAAACCGGGCGAGTGGGTGCGGGTACGGGGGTTTCTGCGGTCACTCCAGCAGGGTAGCCGCCGCGTGGTCCGTACCGACCCGTAGGCTTTCCCCATGCGCGCTCTCCTGGTCGTGAACCACAAGGCCACCACCACCAGTGGCCGGACCAGGGACGTGCTGATCCACGCCCTGCGCAGCGACCTCAAGCTGGAGGTCGCCGAGACGCAGTACCGGGGCCACGCGCGTGACCTGGCCCGCGAGGCGGCGCAGGACGGCACGGTCGACCTGGTGGTGGCGCTGGGCGGCGACGGCACCGTCAACGAGGTGGTGAACGGGCTGATGGCGCACGGCCCGGGCGACAAGGTCCCGCGACTGGCCGTGGTGCCGGGCGGTTCGACCAATGTCTTCGCCCGCGCCCTGGGCCTGCCCAACGACCCGGTGGAGGCCACCGGCGCCCTGCTGGACGCGCTGGAGCACGGGCGCGAGCGGCCGGTCAGTCTGGGCAAGGCGATGACCGACGGGCTGCCGGACCGCTGGTTCACCTTCACCGCCGGCCTGGGCTTCGACGCCGGGGTGGTCGGCCGGGTCGAGGAGCAGCGCCGGGCGGGTCGCAAGTCCACCCACGCCCTGTACGTCGGGCAGGCGATCCGGCACTTCTTCACCCAGCGTGAGCAGCGCCGCAGAGGCCCGGTGACCCTGGAACTGCCGGGCCACGAGGCCGTGCCGGGCCTGGTCCTGGCGATAGTCAGCAACACCTCGCCGTGGACCTTCCTCGGCAACCGTCCGGTCTATCCCTCGCCGCTCGCCTCCTTCGACACGGACCTCGACGTCTTCGGCATCACCCTGATGACGGCGTTCGGTACGGCTCGAACGATCCGTCAGATCCTGCGGTCGTACGCGCCTTCGAGCGACGGCGCCCCGCCGGCCGGCCCGTCCGGAAAGCACGTCGTCTCCTATCACGACGTCAGACACTTCACCTTGGTTTCCCAGGAACCCGTCCCGTTCCAGGTCGACGGGGACCATCTTGGAGACCGGAGTCGCGTCAGTTTCACAGGCGTACGGCGGGCACTGCGTGTGATTGTGTGACCGGAAGTGGGGTTCGCCCTTCTTCTCGAACGCACAATCCCCCTTCACTCCATCGAAGTACTGGCTGTGAGCTAGGCGACACCGAAGAATCAAAAATTCCTCCCCGAAGGGGGTTGTATCCGAGCCTGAGGTTTGCGAACCTCTACATGGCGATCGGGACACATCGCAGCGACGGCACCTCCGGAACCACAGGAGCGCCGACCGCGAAGTGTCCCTCGAATCGCCGAATCCCCTTCCAGCACAGACCGCCCGGGCCCGGTGGGCCTTTGGTCTCTTTTGCTGTTGTGGGATTCGTGAAAGCGTTCACATTCACAAGCCATTCGATTATGCCGATCGGGCCACCCCCGCGGCAGGAGGAGTTGGACGACCATGGACTGGCGCCACCGCGCTGTCTGCCGCGAAGAGGACCCGGAGCTGTTCTTCCCGATCGGGAACACCGGTCCTGCTCTGCTGCAGATCGAGGAAGCCAAGGCCGTGTGCCGCCGCTGTCCGGTGATGGAGCAGTGCCTCCAGTGGGCTCTCGAGACCGGCCAGGACGCCGGCGTCTGGGGCGGTATGAGCGAGGACGAGCGTCGCGCGATGAAGCGCCGTGCCGCCCGCAACCGCGCCCGCACCGCCTGATCAGCCCCGCCTGATCACACGCCGTAGCACCGGCAGTAGCCGCAGTGCCGATCAACACATGATCAAAGGCTTCCCTGCACCTCCTGGTGAAGCCTTCCGCACAAAGGGCCTTGCCCGGCAAGGTCCCGCGACACCGGACCGCCCAGCCACTTGATACTGTTCACTTAGAGCAATATTGTGGAGCTGTGGCGCTCACCGTGTGCAACGCACCGGCGAGGTGTCGCACCACCCAGAGCCCCCGTTCCGGCCGACTCCCCCCGACGGCCGGAACGGGTTGAGAGGCCCTGTCGACCCACCCCCCCCGGTCGACAGGGCCTCGTTTCTGTTTCGGCGCCGTTTTCGCGCCCGTTTTCGCGCCCGCTTCCGCACCCGTTTGCACGCCCGGCCACGAGGGCTTGCGGAGTGTGCACCCGGCGCTCCCGCCGAACGCACGCCCCCACCGGGCGCCCCGATGCAACGAATTCCCGGCGGACCGGGACCCGGCGGACCGGCGGCTCAGCGGACCGGGATCTCCAGGATCACCTTGGTGCCGCCGTCCGGGCCGGCCACCATGTCGAAGGTCCCGCCGAGCTCGCCGGTGGCCAGCGTCCGGACGATCTGCAGACCGAGGTTGCCCGCCGTCTTCGGGTCGAAGCCCTCCGGCATGCCCCGGCCGTCGTCCTGCACCGTGATCAGCAGGTACTCCTCCGGCCGTGCGCCGCCGTTCCAGCTGTCCGACCAGCCCATGCCGGTCGCCGGGGCCCGTCCGCGCAGCGCGCTCACCTCCAGGTTCCCGGAGGCGGTCGGACCGAAGGCGTGCTCCAGGGCGTTCTGCAGCAGCTCGGTCAGCACCATCGACAGCGGGGTGGCCACCTCGGCGGAGAGGATGCCGAAGCTGCCGGTGCGGCGGGTCGCCACCCGGCCGTCCTGGGACAGCTCCATCACCATCGCCAGCACCCGGTCGGCGATCTCGTCGAAGGCCACCTGCTCGTCCAGCGCCTGGGAGAGCGTCTCGTGCACGATCGCGATCGAGCCGACCCGGCGCACCGCCTCGTCCAGCGCGGCCCGGCCGGACTCCGACTCCATCCGGCGGGACTGCAGCCGCAGCAGGGCGGCGACGGTCTGCAGGTTGTTCTTCACCCGGTGGTGGATCTCCCGGATGGTGGCGTCCTTGGTCATCAGCTCCCGGTCGCGGCGGCGCAGCTCGGTGACGTCCCGGCAGAGCACCAGCGAACCGGTCAGGGAGCCCTTGGGCTTGAGCGGGATCGCCCGCACGGTCACCACTCCCCCCTGCGCCTCCACCTCGGTCTGCCGGGGCGCCCAGCCGCTGGCCAGCTTCACCAGCGCCTCGTGGACGGCCGAGCGGGACGGCGGGGCGAGGTCGGCGGTGGTCCGGCCGAGGTGGCTGCCGACCAGGTCGGTGGTGAGGCCGAGCCGGTGGTAGGCGGACAGGGCGTTGGGGCTGGCGTAGGTGACGATGCCGTCCGCGTCCAGCCGGATCAGGCCGTCGCCGACCCGGGGTGCGGCGTCCATGTCGGCCTGCTCGACGCCGGGGAACGGGAAGCTGCCGGCCGCGATCATCTGGGCCAGGTCGGAGGCGCTCTGCAGGTAGGTGAGCTCCAGCCGGCTGGGGGTGCGGACGGTCAGCAGGTTGGTGTTGCGGGCGATCACCCCGAGCACCTTGCCCTCGCGCCGGACCGGGATGGACTCGACCCGGACCGGGACCTCCTCGCGCCACTCCGGGTCGCCCTCGCGCACGATCCGCCCCTCGTCGAAGGCGGCGTCCAGCAGCGGGCGGCGCCCGCGCGGGACGAGGTGGCCGACCATGTCGTCCTGGTAGGAGGTGGGGCCGGTGTTGGGCCGCATCTGCGCCACCGAGACGTAGCGGATGCCGTCCCAGGTCGGGATCCACAGCACCAGGTCGGCGAAGGAGAGGTCGGAGAGCAGCTGCCACTCCGAGACCAGCATGTGAAGCCATTCCACGTCGGCCCCGGTGAGGGTGGTGTGGCGGCGGACGAGTTCGTTCAACGAGGGCACATGGCGAGGGTAGCGCCGCTGGTCGGGGCCGGGCGCGGCGGACCGGGGCGGGGCCGACCGCCCGGCAAGTTGTATAGACCAATTTGCAGGGGCGGCCTGGACAATCAAGATTGGTCTAGTCCACAATGACAGGGCACCAAGGAGAGGCCAGCCGCGCAACTGCCCTGACCGCGCCCGCGCCCTCCTCGGTCGGACACCGCCGAGCGAGGACCCCGCACAGTCCCCGGTCGGTCCCGGTGCCCGACGACAGCTCCGGGCTGCGGTGCCGCACGGGTTGAGGGTCCCGTGTCGGCGCCGTGGCCCGTAGTGCTTTCCGGGCTCCCCATCGAAACCATGTTCAGCCGCTCAAAGATCCGGCTCCCTGTCCACAGCGCTGTGGACAGGGAGCCGGGTCGGAGCGCCCCGGAGGCGAGCGGGCGAGTCGCCGCCCCGAGCCGAAGGGGCGCGCCGGTGCCGAAAGGGAGGAGCGAGGAGGCCCGAGGGACGAGGGCGTTGGAGCGACGACCGTCGACACCGGGTCGGAGCGCCCCGGAGGCGAGCGGGCGAGTCGCCGCCTCAGCGCGTCTCGGTGACCTTGGCCAGGGCGCGCGGGGCGTCCGGGTCCTGGCCGCGGGCGATGGTGACCTCGTAGGCCAGCTGCTGCAGGGGCAGGATCTCCAGGATCGGCTGGACCTCCTCGGGCACGCCGGCCGGCAGCCCGAATCCCGCCGAGGCGGCGTCCACCTGGGCCTGCTGGCCGATCACCACGAGGTCCGCGCCGCGCCCGCGCAGGCGGTCCAGCACCGGCTGCAGGGCCTCGCCGCCCCTGCCGTCCGGGACGATCGCGATCACCGGCGAGACGTTGTCCACCATGGCCAGCGGGCCGTGCAGCAGGTCGGCGCCGGAGAACGGGGTGGCCGGGATGTACGTGGTCTCCATCAGCTTGAGCGCCGCCTCGCGGGCGGTCGGGTACCCGTACCCGCGCGAGGTGATGACCAGGCGCTGGGCGAAGCGGTAGCGCTCGGCCAGCGCCTTCACCTCGGCCTGGCGGGCCAGCACCCCGGCGGCCAGGGCCGGCAGCTCCTCGGCGGCCGAACCGTCCCCGCCGCGCAGGCCCTCGACCAGCAGGTAGAGCGCCAGCAGCTCGGCGGTGTAGGTCTTGGTGGCCGGCAGCGCCTTCTCCGGTCCGGCCAGCACGTCGATGTGGAACTCGGAGACCTCGGCCAGCGGGGAGTCGGGGTTGTTGGTGACGGCGAGGGTGATCGCCCCGGCCTCGCGGGCGGCCTTGGTGGAGGCCACCAGGTCGGGCGAGCCGCCGGACTGGCTGATGGTGACGACCAGGACGTCGGTGAGGTCCGGCTTGGCACCGTACGCGGTGGTGGTGGACATCGAGGTCAGGCCGGCCGGCTTGCCGAGCAGGATCTCGATCAGGTACTTGGCGTAGAGCGCGGCGTTGTCGGACGTGCCGCGCGCGGTCAGCAGGACGAAGCGGGGGCTGCGGGCGGCGATCTCGGCCGCGATCTCGCGGATCTTCGGGGCGCCCTCGTCGAGGATGCGCCGGAGGACGGCCGGCTGCTCGGCCATCTCCGCCGCCATGATCCGGCCGGGAACGGAATCGGTCTGCGGGTCGGACATCTGGATGTGCCTCCGATGAGATGGGTCCACCCCGCCCGGGAAGTTGCCCGACGGGGACCTCTACGGCGGCGAGTCCGCACACTCGCTGCGGTTTTCCTGGATTCCTGGCGCAATCCTACGAGGGCGCCCACCGCCGGGCACCCCCGAACCGCCCCCGCCCGCGCGCCCCCTCCGGCCTGACCGGCCGGTGACGTCTCGTCAATCGTTTCAGCCGATCGCTCCCGGCTGCCCGGTGAGCACCTCCACGGCCGCCAGTCCGCAGACCCGGGCGGCGCCGTGGGTGGCGATGTGGAGCGCGCCGACCGGCCCGGACTGGGGCAGCCCCATCTCCACCACCGCGGCGTCCGGCCGGGCCGCCACCAGGCGGGTCAGCGCGGCGGACATCCACGCGTGCCGGTGCGCGTCGCGGACCACCAGCACCAGACGGCGGCCCTCGGCGCCGGCCACCAGCTCGGCGACCAGGGCGTCCAGCAGCTCCGGGGCGGCCTCGGCGGCCGACACCTCGCGGGTGCGGGTACCGGGGAAGCGGTCGGCCAGCATGTCGGCCACGCCCCACGGGGTGACGTCGCCGACCGCGATGTTCGGCTCGTCCGAGAACGAGGCCACGTACGGGCGCTCGCTCACCGGCAGCACCTCGCGGCCCGGCGCCCGGACCACCCTCAGCGCCCGGCGGGCGGCCCGCAGACCGACCGCGAGGTCCGGCTCCGGCCGCTCGCCCTGGACCGAGATCCGACCCCAACTTCCCAGCGCCCGAACCCGGTCGGCGGCGTCCGCCAGCCGCTCCTCGGCGAGCCTGCCGGAGCGCACGCCCGCCACGATGGCGTCGCGCAGCATCAGCACGGTCTCCTCGTCGGCCAGCCCGCCGCCGACGCAGATCGCGTCCGCGCCGGCCGCCAGCGCCAGCACGGTGCCCTCGCCCATGCCGAAGGTGTCGGCGATGGCGCCCATCTCGATCGCGTCGCTGACGATCAGGCCCTGGTAACCGAGGCCGCCGTCGGCCGGGGCGGCGCGCAACAGGTCGCGCAGCACCGTCGGGCTCAGCGTGGCCGGCAGCTTCGGGTCCAGCGCCGGGATCATGATGTGGGCGGTCATCACGGCCTTGGTGCCGGCCGCGATCGCGGCCTGGAACGGCACCAGGTCGCGGGCGCGCAGGACGTCCAGGTCAACGTCGATGACCGGCAGGCCGTGGTGCGAGTCCACCGCGGTGTCGCCGTGGCCGGGGAAGTGCTTGGAGCAGGCGGCCACGCCCGCCGACTGCAGGCCCTCGACCCAAGCCGCGGTGTGCCGGGCGCACAGCTCCGGGTCGGCGCCGAAGGAGCGGACGCCGATGACCGGGTTGCGCGGGTTGGAGTTGACGTCCGCGGTGGGCGCCCAGTTGTAGTTGACGCCGGCCGCGGCCAGCGCCCGGCCCAGCTCGCGGGCGACGTCCCGGGTCAGCGCCGGGTCGTCGATCGCGCCGAGCGCCAGGTTGCCGGGCCAGGACGAGCCGGAGCCCGCCTCCAGCCGGGTGACGTCGCCGCTCTCCTCGTCGATGGCGATCAGGAGGTCGGGGTTCTCCGAGCGCAGTGCCCGGGTGAGCGTGGAGAGCTGGTCGAGGGCGACCACGTTGCGGTCGAACAGGGCGACCGAGCCGAGCCCGGCGGCCAGGTGGCGGCGCAGCCAGGCCGGCGGCTCGGTGCCGACGAAACCGGGCTGCAGGACCGTCAGGGCGTCGCGGTGCAGCTGGTCGCTGCCCGGGGCGGTGGGAACGAGGATGCTCACGTTGGCTCAGCCCTTCACGGCGCCGTCGGTCAGACCGCCGACCGCCTTGCGCTGCAGGAAGATGAACAGGATCAGCACGGGGATGGCGAACATCGTGGAGGCCGCCATGGTGGCGCCCCAGTCGTTGCCGAAGGCGGTCTTGAAGGAGGACAGCCACAGCGGCAGGGTCTTGCCCTCGTCCTTGTTGACGATCAGGACGAGCGGGAACTCGTTCCACGCCGTGATGAAGCCGAACAGCGAGGTCGACATCAGGCCCGGGGCCAGCAGCGGGAAGATCACCTTCACGAAGGCCTGGGAACGGGTGCAGCCGTCCACCATGGCCGACTCCTCCAGTTCCTTCGGCACCGCGGCGATGAAGCCCCGCAGCGTCCAGATGGTGAAGGGAAGGACCATCATCATGTAGAAGAGGGTCAGCGGCACCAGGCTGTTCAGCATGCCGTTGTCGCGGGAGATCATGTAGACCGCGATGGTCATGACCTCCCAGGGCGCCATCTGCGCCATCATGATGACCAGCACGAAGGTCTTGCGGCCGCGGAACCTCATCCGGGCGAGCGCGAAGGACGCCAGGGTCGCGATCGCCAGCGAGATCAGCACCGCGCCGACCGTGACGGTGACGCTGTTGACCACGTACGTCCAGAAGTCGGGCGCGTCGACCGCCGTGGTGAAGTGCTGGAAGGTCCCGTCGAAGGGGATGAAGACCGGCGTCTTGCTGATGATGTCGCGGTCCTGCTTGAACGCGGTCGCGATCATCCAGTAGACGGGGAAGACGAAGAAGACGATGAGGACGACCGCGATCACGTTCGGCCAGGTACGTCCGAAGAGAGAGCGCCTCACAGCTCGTCCTCCTGCTTGATCATGACGCGGAAGTAGTAGGCCATCAGCACGCCCAGCATCAGGATGGTGAGCACGGCGATCGCGGCGCCGACGCCGTAGTGCTGGCCGCCCGAGCCCTCCAGGAAGGCGTGCACGGGCAGGGTCCGGGTGAGCTTCTCCGGACCGCCGCCGTTGATCGCGTAGACCTGGGTGAAGGACTTGAAGACCCAGATGACCTCAAGGAAGGTCGTGGCCAGGAAGAACGGCTTCAGGTTGGGGAAGATCACCAGGCTGAAGATCTTGAAGGAGGTGGCGCCGTCCATCCGGGCGGCCTCGTAGAGCTCCTTCGGGATGGTGGTCAGTCCGGCGTACATGTTGAACGCCACGAACGGGATCGACATCCAGACGATCAGCAGGATGACGACGAAGAACGTCGAGTACTCGTCGCTCATCCAGTTGTAGTGCGCCATCGAGTGCCAACCCAGCTGGTCCAGGAGCCAGTTGACGACGCCCCACTGCTCGTCGAACAGCCAGGTGTAGACGGTGGTCGCGGCGACCACCGGCATGGCCCAGGCCATCAGCAGCGCAATCGACAGCGCCAGCCGCATCCGCTTGCCGAGGTGGTTGAGCAGCAGGCCGATCAGGGTGCCGCCGACCATGATCAGCACCACGTTGACCAGGGTGAAGGCGACGGTGCGCCCGGTGACCGCCCAGAACTCCGGGTCGGTCAGCTGCTCCTTGTAGTTGTCGAAGCCGGTCCACTCGGTCAGATGCATGACCAGCTGGCGCCGGTTGAGGTTCTGGAACGACAGCAGGACGGTCTTCAGCAACGGCCAGCCCAGCAGGGCGATGGTCGCCACGGTGGCCGGCAGCAGCAGCAGGTACGGGGCGAGGCGGGAGCCGAGGCCCGGTCCGCCCGCGGATCTGGTGCGCTTCGGCGCGGTGCCCTCGGCCCCACCGCCGCCGGCACTGGTGTCAATACTGGCCACAACAGCCGCCCCTGACTCCGGGGACCGTGTCTGCACCCGCTCCGAATGCACAGCCATCGTTCTCACTTCCTAACAACCCGGCCACGACGGACAGGCGCCGCCCACCGGTCCCCCGCCGGGAGCCAGTGAGCGACGCCGCTCATGCGTTACTGCTTCTCGTTGAGCCGCTTGGCGATCTCGTCGTCGTACTTCTTGGCGGTGGCCGCGTAGTCGCCGCCCTGCAGGGCGGCGGTCAGGAAGTCCTTGATCGGGTTCGGCTTGTTCTCGACGCTGGCCCAGTTCGGGGTGTTCGGGGTGATCCCGCCGACCGCGGTGGCCGCCTGGGCGGCCTTCGCGAAGTCGCCGGTGAGCTGGCTGTTCAGCGCCGGCTTGTTCGGGATGTTCCCGGCCGCGGCGACCATGCCCTCGTTCTTGTCGTTGAGGGCGATCTTCAGGAAGTCCTTCGCCATCTCGGTGTTCTTGCTCTGCGAGGCGATCGCGAGGTTCGAGCCGCCGATGAAGACGCCGGAGGGCTTGTCGGCGGTCTTGCCCGGGATCGGGAAGAAGCCGATCTTGTCCTTGGCCATGGTCTTCTCGTCCGGGAGCTCCCAGCCGAGGGCGATCATGGTGCCGATGTCACCCTTGCCGAAGACGTCCTTCTGCTGCGGGGTGGCCTCGTCCTTGTCCTTCGGACCGGTCGCGGAGTAGCCCTGCAGCTTCTTGTAGGTCTCGAAGGCCTTCTGCGCCTCGGGCGAGGAGAGGCCGCCGACCCACTTGTCGCCGTCCTTCTTGGCGATCTTGCCGCCCTCACCGGTGAGCAGCCCGAAGTAGGTGTACCACTCCTGGCCCGGCAGGTAGATCGGGTCGGTGACGCCCGGGGTGGCCTTCAGCTTGTCCAGGTCGGCGTAGAACTCGTCCAGGGTCTTCGGCGCGTCGGTCAGGCCGGCCTTGGCCCACAGGTCCTTGTTGTAGGCGACCACGCGGTTGGAGACCCACCACGGGGCGGCGTACTGCTTGCCGTCCAGCATCGCCGCTTCGTTCTGGTTGGCGGCCCAGGCGTCGCCGCCCAGCGCGGACTTGTCCTTGGTGATGTCCAGCAGGCCTCCCGAGGCGGCGTAGCCGGAGGTCTGGGTGTTGCCCAGCTCCAGGACGTCGGCCGAACCCTCGGACAGCGCGGCGGTGATCTTCGGGCCGATGTCGGTCCACTCCTGGGCCTGGAAGTCGACCTTCGAACCCGGGTAGGTGGTCTCGAACTCGGTCTTGACCGAGTCGGTCCAGCCCTTGGGGGCGGAGCCGGTCATGATCCACACCTTGAGCGTCTTGCCCTTGTACTTGTCGGCGGCCGAGGCGGAGGACGACTTCGAGTCACCGTCCTCCTTGCCGTCCGAGCCGCAAGCCGCCAGACCGACGACCATTGCCGCGACGCCGACCGCCGCGATGAGCTGACGCTTCACGCCATCCTCCTGAGGGATGCCTGGGTTGCCCCCGTCGGGCGGCAGCGGCAGACCCACGCGAAGCGGGAGAACAGGTGCCGCGGACCCCTGCGAACGGGTGGGGGATTCATCGTTGCCGGCCTAGTGGTGTAGACCAGATGCCTGGAGCTTGGCCTAGACCAATGGGCCTGTCAACGGCTGTTCGACCGATCTCGACCACCCGTTATCAAGCCGACACCGCACATCGTTCATCGCGTGATGAGGTATTCGTTCCGTTGCCATACATGCAACGATGTGACCCGTTAACGATGTGGCGGGGCTGTAAAGGGCCCCGCGAGAAGCGGGAGAACAGGTCCGATGAGCAGCGACGGGGGAACCACCGCCCAGGCCGACGACCCCGAGGTGAAGAACCTCCCGACGCAGGCCGGCGCCGACCCGACCGCGCGCGTCCCCAAGTACTACGGCCTCAAGCGCCACCTCCTCCAGCTGACCGAGACCCAGCCCGCCGGCACCCCGGTCCCGCCCGAGCGGGCGCTCGCCGCCCAGTTCGACACCTCGCGCACCACCGTGCGCCAGGCCCTGCAGGAGCTGGTGGTCGAGGGCCGGCTGGAGCGCATCCAGGGCAAGGGCACCTTCGTGGCCAAGCCCAAGGTCGCCCAGGCCCTGCAACTGACCTCCTACACCGAGGACATGCGCGCCCAGGGCCTGGAGCCCACCTCCCGGCTGATCGAGATCGGCTACATCACCGCCGACGACCGGCTCGCCCCGCTGCTGGACATCAAGCCCGGCGGCCGGGTGCTGCGGATCGAGCGGCTGCGGCTGGCCAACGGCGACCCGATGGCCATCGAGGTCGCCCACCTGTCCGCCAAGCGCTTCCCCGCCCTGCGGCGCAACCTCGCCAAGCACAACTCGCTGTACGCGGCGCTGCGCGAGGTGTACGGGATCACCGTGGCCGAGGCCGAGGAGACCATCGAGACCACCCTGGCCAACCCGCGCGAGGCCGGACTGCTCGGCTCCGACCTCGGCCTGCCGATGCTCCAGCTGTCCCGGCACTCCTTCGACGCCGAGGGCAACCCGGTCGAGTGGGTCCGCTCGATCTACCGCGGCGACCGCTACAAGTTCATCACCCGGCTGAAGCGCCCGGAGTAGCCGTCCGGGGTGCACCCCGGGGTACTCCTCGGGAGTACTCCTCCAGGGGTACTCCTCCGGGAGCGATCGCACTCCCCCTTTCGGGCCCCTTCGCACCACGGGCACCGGCGCACGCGACCCGCGCGCCGGTGCCCGTTCGCGTCACGGCGGCGACGGACTTCGGTCGACCGCGTCCGGCTGGTGGGAAGTTCCGTCATTTCCGGTGACACGGATCACCCCATGCCCTAGATTGCGCAGCCGTACTGACTGCTGATCACCGATGGTGCTGCTCGGCGGGCTCACGGGGGTGTGCGGCGTCCCCGGGGGCTGCGGCGCCGACGGGGATAACCCTCCGGAGCGGAGCCGAAGATGCCGTCTGACCAAGCACCCACCGAAGCTTCTGATCCCGATCACATCGGAGATGTGGTGCCCGAGCCAGCCGGGAGGCCCGTCCCGGCGGTGACCCCCGAGCGGGTGCTGGCCGGGCTCGCCCTGCTCGTGCCGATCGTCTCGATGCTCTGGGTGTCCTCGTACGACAAGCCCGACCCGGCGGTGGCCGGGATGCCGTTCTTCTACTGGTACCAGTTGCTCTGGGTGCCGGTGTCGGCGGTCTTCACCGTCGCCGCCTACCTGCTGATCAACCGGGACGAGAAGGCCCGCAAGGCGGCCCGGACGGGCGGTGCGCGATGAAGGACGTCAACGTGCCGGCCCTCGTGGTCTTCGTCCTCTTCTTCGCCCTGGTCACCGTGATGGGCTTCCTCGCCTCGCGCTGGCGCCGCGCGGACAACGCGGCCCACCTGGACGAGTGGGGCCTGGGCGGTCGCAGCTTCGGGACCTGGGTGACCTGGTTCCTGCTCGGCGGCGACCTCTACACCGCGTACACCTTCGTGGCGGTCCCGGCGGCGGTGTACGCGACCGGCGCGGCGGGCTTCTTCGCGGTGCCGTACACGATCATCGCCTACCCGCTGGTCTTCCTGTTCCTGCCCCGGCTCTGGTCGGTCTCCCGGGTGCACGGCTACGTGACCCCGGCCGACTTCGTCCGCGGCCGGTACGGCTCGCGGCCGCTGTCCCTGGTCGTCGCGCTGACCGGCATCCTGGCCACCATGCCGTACATCGCCCTGCAGCTGGTCGGCATCCAGGCGGTGCTGGACGTACTCGGCGTCGGCGGCGGGGAGAACGCCAACTGGTTCGTCAAGGACCTGCCGCTGTTCATCGCCTTCGGTGTGCTGGCCGCCTACACCTACTCCTCCGGCCTGCGCGCCCCGGCACTGATCGCCTTCGTCAAGGACGCCCTGGTCTACATCGTGATCATCGTGGCGGTGATCTACATCCCGATCCGCCTCGGCGGCTACGGGCACGTCTTCGACGTGGCCACGGAGCACTTCAGGCAGGTCAAGACCGGCTCGATGACCATCCCGGACAACAAGCAGTGGACGTACGCGACGCTCGGCCTCGGCTCGGCGATGGCGCTGTTCATGTACCCCCACTCGGTGACCGGCGTGCTGGCCTCCAAGTCCCGCAACACCGTGCGCCGCAACATGGCGATCATGCCCGCGTACTCGCTGATGCTCGGCCTGCTGGCGCTGCTCGGCTTCATGGCCGTCGCGGCCGGCGTCGGCAGCGGCGTCAAGGGCTTCAACTCCCAGCTCTCGGTGCCGCAGCTGTTCGCGAACATGTTCCCGGACTGGTTCACCGGCGTGGCCTTCGCCGCGATCGGGATCGGCGCGCTGGTACCGGCCGCCATCATGTCCATCGCGGCGGCCAACCTGTTCACCCGCAACGTCTACAAGGAGTGGCTCAAGCCCGCCGCCACCCCCGCCGACGAGACCCGCACCGCCAAGCTGGTCTCGCTGCTGGTCAAGGTCGGCGCGCTGGTCTTCGTGCTCGGCATGGACAAGCAGGCCGCGATCAACCTCCAGCTGCTGGGCGGCCTGTGGATCCTGCAGACCTTCGTGGCCATCGTCGGCGGCCTGTTCACCCGCTGGTTCCACCACTGGGCGCTGTTCGCCGGCTGGGCGGCCGGCATGGTCTACGGCACCTGGAAGGCGTACGGGATCGCCAGCCCGGCCACCAAGCACTTCGGCGGTAACGCGGCCGAGATCCCCGGCATCGGCGAGATCGGCTACATCGGCCTGACCGCCTTCGCGCTCAACCTGATCGTGGCGGTGGCGCTCACCCTGGTGCTGCGGGCGGTCAAGGCGCCGGACGGCCCGGACGAGACCAAGCCGTCCGACTACAGCGCCGAGGCCGGCGACGAAGAGCCGAAGAACGCGCCGGAGCCCGTAGCGGCGCACTGATTGCCGCTGCGCGCGCCCTGTGATCGCGCCGCCTTCTCCGTGAACACTGGAGAAGGCGGCGCGATCATATGCATGAACAGGCGTGCACGCCGGGCACCACCAGACCGGACCGGCAACCGGCCGGAACCTGATCGACCCACGGGGAGCTCGCGGCCATGGCAGAACTCGGCACCACCCTCAACGGCCAGTACAAGTCCGCCCAGCACCAGTCCACCCTGACCCCGGTCGGGGCGAACGGCTCGCCGGCCACCCGGCTGCCGTCCGTGCTAATCGCCACCCGGCACGGCGAGTCCACCGCCAACGTCGAGTTCCAGCTCGCCGAGGCCGTCGGCGCCCTCAGCGTCCCGATCAGCTGCCGCGACGCCGACATCCCGCTGTCGCTGCGCGGCCAGCAGCAGGCCCAGGCGCTCGGCCGCTGGTGGGCCGCCCTGCCCAGCGCCGACCGCCCGCGCAGCGTCTGGTGCTCGCCGTACGCGCGCACCGCCGAGACCGCCCGGATCGCGCTCGCCCAGGCCGCCGGGCTCGGCGCCGTCCCCGTCACGCTGGCCGTCCGCTACGACGAGCGGCTGCGCGACCGCGAGCTCGGCGTCCTGGAGATGCTGCCGAAGGCCGCCATCGAGGCCAAGCACCCGGAGGAGGCGGCCCGGCGGCGCAAGATGGGCGAGCTCTACTACCGCCCGCCCGGCGGCGAGTCCTGGGCCGACGTCGCGCTGCGGATGCGCAGCCTGCTGCGGGACGTCTGCGAGGAGGAGGCCGGACGGCCCGTCCTGCTGGTCGCCCACGACTGCACGGTGCTGATGCTCCGTTACGCGCTGGACCGGCTCACCGAGCAGCAGCTCACCGCGCTCGGACCGGTGCACAACTGCTCCACCAGCCTCTGGCGGGCCCAGGAGGGGCGGCTGCGGCCGGACCGCTGGAACACCGTCGACCACCTGGCCGCCGACACCGACTGACGGCCGGCCGGGATCAGCAGGAGTCGGCGAAGCAGCGCCGGTAGGCCAGCGGCGTGGTGCCCAGCCGACGCCCGAAGGGGTGCCGCAGCGCCGCCGCGTTGCCGAAGCCGCAGCGCGCGGCGATCGCGTCCACCGGCTCGGTGGTGGACTCCAGCGGCCGCTGGCGTCCCTCCGCCGACCCGGCCCCCTCCCGGTACCCCTCGCCCCGGGACCCCTGCGAACCCCCCGGATCAGCACCCCGCACGGCTCCGGCACACTGGCCCGATGGACTTCCTCATCCGCCAGGCCCTCCCGTGCGACCTCGAAGACGCCGGCCGGGTCACCGTCGAGGCCTTCGTCGGCGACGGCTACACCAGGCCCACGAGCAGCTACGTCGAGCTGCTGCGCGACGCCGAACGCCGCTCCCGGGAGGCCGAACTCCTGGTCGCCGTCGACGCGGCCGACGAACGGGTCCTCGGCTGCGTGACCTTGGCCGTCGGCGGCACCGAATGGGCCGACATCGCCACCCCGAGCGAGGGCGAGATCCGGATGCTCGCCACCGCCGCCGCCTCCCGCGGCCGCGGCGTCGGCGAGGCGCTGGTGCGCGCCGCCGTCACCCGCAGCCGCGAACTCGGCCTGACCGGCATGGCCTTCTCCACCCGCCCCGAGATGACCGCCGCCCACCGGGTCTACGAGCGCATCGGCTTCCTGCGTACCCCCGGGCGCGACTGGGCGCCGTACCCGGGGATGGAGCTGATGGTCTACACCATGGCGTTCTGAACCACCGCACCTCGGACTACGGCGCCCTGAGCACCGGTCACGGCCGCTTGTCGTACCCGGGGGCCACGTAGACGGTGTAGCGGCCGTGCTCGCCGCTCTTCACCACGGTGGCCACCCGGTACCCGGCGGCCTTCAGCGTCGGCTGGACCGCCTTGTCGGTGGCGCCGGTCTGGGTGAAGTCCAGGACCACCACCTTCCACTCGTGCGCCTCGATCCCGGCCTGGATGGCGGGCACCCCGTTCTGCATCTGGCCGGTGGCCGGGTCCCGGCGGAACACCGCCACCAGGTCGTGCCACTGCTGCCAGTTGCTCTGCTTGCGCAGGTAGTAGGCGGGGACGTTGTAGTTCTCGACCAGGTAGCGGTCGTCGCCCTTGACGATGTACGGCTCCAGCGCGGCGACGAACTCCTTCGAGTTCGACCACTCGCCGAACATCTCCCGGCCCTGGGCCGCGCCCGCCCAGGCCAGCGGGCCCACCACCAGCGCCGCGGCCACGATCCCGGCCGTGACGTGGAAGCGGCCCCTCAGCCACAGCACCGTGCGGGCCAGGATCGCGCCCACCACGATGCACGAGAACCAGGCGCCGAAGTCCACGTGCTTCTGCAGCGACAGCCAGGTGTGGATGCGGACCTGGTTCACCGGCGCCAACAGACCGGCCACCAGCAGCACCAGGGCCAGCCAGAACTCCGTCCAGGCCGCGCCGCCGCGACGGCGCGCCCGCACCAGTTGAGCCAGCACCCCGAGCAGCGCCACCACCAGCAGCGGGCCGACCCAGCGGGCGGCCTCCCCGGCCACGTAGGAGTAGGCGTCATGGCCCGGGGCGCGCTGGAGCGTGGTGTGGTTGAAGCCGTCGACGTACCGCTGACCGGCCGCCAGGGCCGCCGCGCCGACCGCCACCGCGAAGGTCAGCAGCACCAGCAGCCCGCGCCGCCAGCGCGCCCAGGAGCGCGCCGAGCCGCCCGTCCCGGCCAGCACCGCGATGCCGCACACCACCGGCACCCACAGCAGCGCCGCGTACTTGGTCGCACCGGCCAGGGCCAGCAACAGCCCGGAGCCCACCAGGCTCGGGTACCCGCCGCCGGTGGTCAGCCGCACCGCCAGGTAACCGGCCCAGGCGAGGATCGCCAGCGCCATGGCGTCGTAGGTGGCCAGGCCGCCCAGGAACTGCGTCGGGCCGAGCGCGGCGAAGGCCGCCGCCGCGCAGAAGGCCGCGAGCGAGCCGTGCAGCCGCCGGGTGGCCAGGTGGACGGCCACGGTCGCGGAGAGCATGAACGCCAGACTGAGCAACCGGGCGCCGTTCAGCCCGCCGACGAAGTCCGCCAGGGCGACGACCACCGGATAGATCAGCGGGGAGCCGGAGAAGAAGGTCTCGTACGTCGACACCGCAGTGCCGTGCCGCAGGTGCGCGATCTCCTGGTACCCGGAGTAGATGTAGGTGCCCTCGTCGATGAAAGCGGTGTTGCTGACGATCAGGTGGTACGAGAGCGCGCCCTGGACCAGCAGCACCGCCAGCAGCGGCAGCCAGTCCGCCCGCAGCGCCGGCCGGGGCGGCTGCGGCACCCGCGGCAGTCCGGGCTTGCGGCGCCGCCGGTCGGTCGGGGACGGCGGCGGCACCACCGCGCCCGCACGGTCGCGCTCGCCCAGCGCCACGCCCCCGCCCGGGCGGGCCCCGGCGGGGCCCAGGACGGGCTTGCGGGTGGACTCGGGCCGGATCCAGCGACCGTCCGCGCTCATCAGTACCGCTCCTATCTGGGGCTCTGCATCCGGATGCGCCACAGGGCGCGACACGCTCCGGGGCGTGCGCCAGCCGCCCCGCACTGCCGTGGCGGTGCGGGGCGGCGGCTTGACGTTCTCGGGCCGGACGGGCTCCGGGGCGGTCGGCCCCGGGCCGGCTCAGCCGTTGAGCCAGGCGCCGGTCGGCGGGACCGACGGCGGCGAGCTCGGGCCCGCCACGATCTTGACGATGTCGGCCTCCGGCAGCACCTGGTCCCAGGTCTGGATGTCGGCCACCGCGCCGTGCCAGGGGTCGGACCACTGCCCGTTCGAGCTCAGCCGCCCGACCTGCAGGGTGTTGTTGCCGGACGGCTGCACCCCGGCCGACTTGGCCGAGGACTGCGGGGCGCCGTTGACGTACAGGGTGAGCGTTTGCGACGGGTCGTCGTACACCCCGGTCAGCAGCACCCACTGGTTGACCGTCGCGTCGGCCTTGGACCAGGCGATCGCCGAACCGCCGCCCGGGATCTGGACCTTGAAGTACCACTGGTCGTGCCCGTTGTTGTTCGCCCGGCCCAGCGAGTAGGCGTAGTACTGGCCGTCGCCCTGGCTGATCGCGCTGCGGTTGCCGTCGGGCTTGTCGACCAGCACCCGCGCGGAGACGGTGAAGCTCTTGCTCACGTCGACTACCTGGCCGGAGGTCGAGGCGAAGGAGTCCGGGCCGCTGGGCAGCTTGAGGACCTGTCCGGAGAAGCCGCTCATCGTCCCCGGCTTGGCGTCGGCGCCAAGGTTCAGCTCCGGGCCCTTCTTGGCCGGCAGGGTGCCGACGGTCGGCGGGCTGGTGATGCCCTTGACCGGCGGGGCGCTGCTCGCGGAGGAGGACGGGCCGTTCGAGGCGGAGCTGCTCGCCGAGACGACGGGGCCCGGCTTCTTGCCGCTGTCCTTCTTGTACAGCCAGAAACCCGCGCCGGCGCCGGCCACGACCACCACGGCGGTCACCGCGCCGATCAGCTTGAGCCGACGCCCGCGCTTGGCCGCCTTCTCGTTCTGCTCGGCCAGCGCCTCCCAGTCCGGCGTTCCGGACGAGGAGGCCGGCGGCGCAAAGCCGGGCTGCTGCTGCCACTGCGGCGCGGGCTGCGGCGGCTGGGCGGCGGCGGGCTGCGCCTGCTGCGGGAAGGGCTGCGGCGCCACCGGGCCAGGCTGCACCGGCTGCGGCGCCACCGGCCCGGGCTGCACCGGGGCGGCTCCGCCCGGCTGCGGCACCGGGGGCACCGGCTGCGACGACGAACGGGGCGCCATCTGCTGGGGTGGCTGGGCAGGCGCACCGGGCGGCGGCCCGAAGCCGGTCGCGGGGCCGAACGCACCGCTCGGAGACTGCGGTGGCACACCGGTGGCCGGAGCGGGCCCCCCGGCCGGTGCCTGCTGCGGTGGCGGGTAGGGCTGGCCCGGCTCGCCACTCGGTACCGGTCGATCGCTCATGGCCGGAATGCTAGGGCATCAGCCCGGCCACGCCCATGGCGGGTGCGCGGACGAAGCGTCAGTGCTGTCAAGGGGCGAGGAGCAGCCCGCCTCACGAGACCCCGTTGTACGGGATCCTCCAGCGCTGGGAGACCACGTCCGCGCACGGGCGCAGCTGCGCCGCCGTCCCGTCCGCGAGCGCGCCGCCCGCAGTGCCCAGGCACAACCCCGAGTCCTGGTGCGTCAGCTGCCCCCCGGCGGTGGGCACCCAGCGCTGCCCGGATCCGCCCGTGCACCCGGCGAGCGTGACCGAGGTCCGGTCGGCGCCCGGCGCCAGGCAGGCCGCTCCCCCGCGCAGCGATCCGTCGTTGCCCACTGTCCAGCTGGTCGACGAGCCCAGGTCGCCACAGGCCCCGACGGTCACCGGGGCGCCAGCCGGCCCGCCGCCGCCGTGCCGCAGGCAGATCCCGGGCGCCCCGGCCGGGATCTCGCCGACCGGCAGCCCGACCCGGTTGTGGAAGGCGAACGACTCGCTGCGCAGGCCGGTGCCGCCACTCCACACCTCGAAGCCGGCCTGCACCCGGCACAGGTAGGAGCCCTTGGGGACGTACCCGCGGGCCATCGCGTCGGCGGTGAACAGCCGCAGGTTGAGGCCCCGGGTGGTGTGGGTCGGCGTGGTGCGCACATAGCTGATCACACTGTGCGGGCTGGTGATCGGCGCCTGGAACACGTTGTACGCGGCGTCCCCGAACGGCTGGGCGTCGGCGACCTTGTCCCCGGCCGGGCGCACGTTGTCGGTGGCGTCCAGCCACACCATCAACTCGGCGCTCTCCCCCGGCAGGCAGTTGTCCGGGCTGGAGCCGTACCAGAGGTCGAAGGACAGGTTGAAGGAGCCGCTCACCCGGCCGTTGGCGTCCCAGTCGGCGGTCGCGTCGCCGAGCGCGCTGACCGGCACCGGCAGCCCGCTCGCGCCGGGGGCGGTGGAGACATTGGGGTAGGCGCCCGGGGCCAGCGGGTTCTTGGGGACGAAGTCGCGGATCTGGGACACCGTGAAGCCGGTCTCGCCCACCGGGTCCACGCAGACCGTGCCCGCCGTGTTCCACGGATTCGGTTCGAGGATCTTCGAGCCGCCGTCCAACGCCAGTTTGGGGAAGGGGTTCTGCGGGGTCGAGCACTGGCTCGCCGCCGCCGACGCGGTGGCGGTCGGCGGCTGCTCCACCGCCCCGACCTCGCCGCTGCACCCGGCCAGCAGCGCGGCGACCACGCCGAACGCGGCGACCGCCCACAGCCTGCGCACCGCGCGCCCGGCCCCACCGACCTCGATGTTCATCACGCTTCCCCGAACCGTCCTCGCCCCCTGGGCGGACAACCGTACACAAGTGCTCCGCCGGCACTCCGGTTCACATCACGATCGGAACTCGATATCGGTTCCGGACGGCTGACGGAGAGGGGGGAGCGAATTCACAACGATGGGTCCCGTACGATCCTGGCGTCCCCCCGCAGCCCGACCGGGCAACGGCCGGCCCGCGGGGAGGGTTCAGATCGGTACGGCTTCGGGGGAGTAGAGCACGTGACTGTCACCGAGAGCGCGCGACTCGCGGGCAGCGGTCAACCACCCGTCTCACGACGCCGGAGCCGGCGCGACCCGGCCGCCCGCAACCAGTGGGGCCTGCTCCCCCAGCCGCCGGACAACACCGAGAAGTACCTGTACGCGCACACCCACCTGTGGGTGCTGACCTGCTTCTCCCTGATCAGCTTCGCCTGCATGGTGGCCAGCGAGATCGGTCTGCTCAGCGCGACGCCGTGGTTCTTCGTCTTCGTCCCGCCGCTCGCCTTCACCGTCGTGTACTACCTGATCTCCCGGTGGGTGCACGGCTTCAACGAGACCTTCGACATCGCCGCGCACCGCGCGCTGGTCAAGTCCTGGCAGCCCGAGCGCTATCCGACCGTCGACATCTTCCTGCCCGTCGCCGGCGAGCCGATCGAGGTCCTGCACAACACCTGGACCCACGTCGCCCGGCTGCGCGACCAGTACCCGGGCGAGGTCACCCCGTACGTCCTCGACGACAGCAACAGCCCCCAGCTCGCGCAGATGGCCGTCGACTTCGAATTCGTCTACGGCACCCGCGACAAGCTCGGCTGGTTCAAGAAGGCCGGGAACCTGCAGTTCGGCTTCCGCAATTCCGACAGCGACTACATCCTCATCCTGGACGCCGACTTCGCGCCCCGGCCGGACCTGCTGGACGAGATGCTCCCCTACATGGAGGCCAACCCCCGCCTCGGCATCGTCCAGTCCCCGCAGTTCTTCCGCATCCTCGACTCGCAGAACTGGATCGAGCGCGGCGCGGGCGCCGTCCAGGAGCTGTTCTACCGGACCGTCCAGGTCTCCCGGCAGCGCAACGACGGTGCCATCTGCGTGGGCAGCTGCGCGATATACCGGCGGGCCGCCCTGGAGGAGAACGGCGGCACCACGCTGATCGGCCACTCCGAGGACGTGCACACCGGATTCGACCTGCGCCGCCTCGGCTGGGACCTGCAGTACATACCCGTCGCCCTGGCCACCGGCGTCTGCCCCGACAACGTCGGCGGCTTCTTCAACCAGCAGTACCGCTGGTGCACCGGCTCCATGAGCCTGCTCGGCAGCCGGAAGTTCTGGCAGACCAAGCTGCGGCCGGTCACCCGTGCCTGCTACCTGTCCGGGTTCTTCTACTACATCCACACGGCGCTGTTCACCATCGTCTCGCCGCTCGTCCCGATCATCCTGCTGCTCGCCCGGCCCGACCTGGTCCGCTGGCAGAACACCGCGCTGGTGCTGCCCGGCCTGATCTACGCGACGGTCATCTTCCCGCTCTGGCACCGCAACCCCTACCGGCTGGAGGCCTGGGCCGCCCGCATGATGTACGGCTGGGCGCACGTCTTCGCCATCTGGGACATCGTGCGCCGCAACCGGATGGCCTGGCAGCCGACCGGCTCCAGCGGTGCCAAGAAGAACAAGACCCGCAGGTTCTGGCTCGGCGTGATCGTCTGGGGCGGCGGGACCGCCCTGCTCTGGGTGGGGGCGAGCATCTGGCGGATGCTCACCATGGGCCCGCTGAACTTCGCCCTCGTCCTGGCCTCCGGTCTCTTCTACGCCACCATCGTCGGCCGGGTCCTCGTCCAGCCGCGCCCCACGGAAGCAGTGTGATCACCATGTCCGCCCATCCCCGACGGGCCGGCCTGCCCCGTCGTCGGCTGGCGCTCCCGCTGCTGACCGCCGCCCTGCTGCTCGCCACCGGCTGCGGCCCCGCGGACCCGGGCTTCGCGCTGCAGGAGGACATGGCCCAGCCCGCGCCGACCGCCACCGCCAGCGGTCCCGGCGCGCCCGCCCCGAGCGCCCCCGCCAAGCCCAAGGCCCTGCCCGCCGGCGTCCCGTACGACATCACCCCGCTGCTCAAGCCGAGCCGCAAGTACCTCGGCGCCGCCCTGACCGGCGTGCCCGCCTCGATGGACGCGCTGCCCGGCTACACCTCCGCGGTCGGCAAGCAGCCCAACGTCCTGGAGTACTACGCCCATTGGAAGGGCGGCTTCGACACCGCCGGCGTGCGCCGGATCTACGAGGCCGGGGCACTGCCCTTCATGGCCTGGGAGCCGTACGACCACTCGCTCGCCTCGATCGCGGCCGGCGACACCGACGACTACGTGCGCGGCGTGGCCAAGGCGGTGGCCAAGCTCAACCTGCCCATCGCCATCAGCATCGCGCACGAGATGAACGGCGACTGGTACCCGTGGGGTCGCAAGACCGCCAGCGCCCAGGACTTCGTCGCGGCCTGGCGCCACGTCCACGACATCTTCGACCAGGCCGGCGCGACCAGCGTGATCTGGGTCTGGAGCCCCAACATCACCGTGCCCGCGCCCAACACCCGCCTCGCGCCGTACTACCCCGGCGACAACTACGTCGACTGGGCTGGCATGACCGGCTACTTCACCAACGACGGCCCCAAGACCTTCGAGGCCCTGTACGGCCCGACCATGGCCGAGATCCGCACCTTCTGCAAGAAGCCCTTCTTCATCAGCGAGACCGCCACCGAGCAGGGCAGGCACCAGCAGGCCTTCGTCGACCAGCTGTTCTCCGGGATGGATGCGCACGACGACATCGTCGGCTTCATCTGGTTCAACATGATCAAGCGGGCGGACTGGCGGGTCGAGACCGTTCCGGACACCCTCGCCGTCTTCAAAAAGCGCGTGTCCGCCCCCCGCTACGGCTTCGACATCCGGAACCCATGATGAGTACAGAGCCCGAGTTCTCCGCGTTCTCCCGCGCGCCGAAGACCCCCGCCCGGCAGGCACCCGACGCCGAGGCGCCGGAGGCGGACGTGCCCGCGCCCCGCCGGGCCCCGACCACCGACGCGCCCGTGGCCGTGGCCGTGGCCGTGCCCGTGGCCGTGGACAACCCCGATGCCGTCGAGCTGGCCCCGTACACCATCCCGCAGGTCCCCGCGATCGGCTGGGACCCGGCCTCCAGCCCCCGGCGCCGCTGGATCGCCCGCGGCCTGCTCGGCGCCGTCCTGGGCGTCCAGACCGCGCTCTCCCTGCGCCTGCTAGCCGCCGCGCACCCCGACGAGGCCGCCGCCATGGTCGCCGGCCGCCAGCAGCTCGCCCACCTCCTGCACGGCACCCCGGTCACCACCAACCTGCTCGACCGCGTCCCCGGCTCGCCCTGGCTGTACCCGCCGCTGGCCGGCGCCGCCGCGAACGCCGGCGGCATCTGGGGCACCCGGCTGCTCAGCCTCGGCTTCGCGCTGCTCACGACGGTGCTGCTGTACTCGCTGACCCGACGGCTCTTCAACGAACGGGTCGCCATCTGCGGCATAGCCGCCTACGCCGTGCTGCAGTCCACCGTCGTGGTCGGCTTCTACGGCGCCCCCGAGTCCCTCGCCGTCCTGCTGGTCGCCCTCGCGGCCTGGACCACGGTGTTCACCGCCCGGCGCTCCCCGGCCCTGGTCCTGCTGGCCGCCCCGGCCGCCGCACTGGCCTGTGCCGTCGCCTACTCGGCGGCCTTCGCCGTCCCCGCCCTGGTCCTGCTGGCCCTGGCCTGCGCCTGGCCCCACCGCCGGCCCGGCCCGGCCGCCCTGCGCGCCCTGCTGCTGGCCGCCGGCACCGCCCTCCTGCTGCTGCCCTACGGCCTGCTGGGGAAGGTCGTCCACTGGTCCCCCTCGCGCGGCAACGCCCCCGGCTCGACCGGCTCCGTCCTGCTCGGCACCGTCCAGTGGGGCGGCCTGTTCACCCTCCTCGCGGTGGCCGGCACGGTCGCGTACGCCCGCCGCGAGCAGATGAGCGAACACGAGTCGCCCGAGCACGACGGCGCCGCCACCACCCGCGCCCAGCGCGCCCTGCTCGGCACCGTGCTGACCGCCACCGCGCTGCTGATCCCGGCCGTCCACCTGTGGACCGGCACCTCCGGGGCGCTGTTCCGCCACCTCGGCTACGGCATGCTGCTCGCCGCCCCGCTCGCGGGCCTCGGCCTCACCCGGCTGGTCGGTGCCCACTTCCGCCACCCCCAGCTGGGCATCCTGGTCTGGGTCGCGCTGCTGGCCCTCGGCATGGAACAGTCCGCCCTGCGCTACCAGAACGGGCCCGACTCCGGCCGCCTGCTGGCCGTCCTGCGGGCGCACGCCGTCCCCCAGGGCCATTACCTCACCGAGGTCGACGGCCTCGCCGAGTACTACCTGGGCAGCGTCAGCAAACCCGAGCAGTGGGTCTCGGCGCGGGCCGGGACGGACTACCGCGACGGCGCCGGAGTGCAGCACCACGGCGAGGACGGCAGCACGGCCGCGATCCGGGACGGCTGGTTCACCGTGGTCGTCCTCGACAGCACCGCCCCGGAGGCCACCGACCGGGCCCTGAGCGCCGCCCTGACCGCCAGCGGGCAGTACCGGCTGATCGCCCAGTTCACCTCCCCGACCGGTGATTCGAGTACGTACAAGGTGTACCTGAAGCACTGACAGCCCGCCGAAACCGCTGGCGTCCGCGACACAACAGGCACAACATATGGTGCCGCCTCAGTCCCTCGGCACTACATGTATGCTCACTCCTGCTGTCGATGCAGGGGAACCCGGTGGGAGTCCGGGACTGCCCCGCAGCGGTGTGCGGGCGGCTCCAGCAGCCGTGCCCGCGAGTCCGAGTACCTGCCGAACAGCGTGCGCCACGGCCCTCCCGCAGAGGCCGCGCCAGCACGAGCAGTACCCCTCCGGGCCTCGCGGGCGGGCCGGGGAGACACCGTCGCGCGACGCGTTCTGCGTTCGCGCCGTGCTCCCCTGCCCGGATCGGCCCGGCGCCACCCGATCACCGCCGCCGATCGCCGCCAGGAGAGAGCGCCTTGACCACCGCTGCCTCAGCCACCCTGCCCGCCCAGGGCTCCGGTACCGCCTTCACCGACCCGACGGTCTCCGACCCCGGAGGCGCGCTGCTGCGGCTGCTCACCGACCGCAGCGCCGACCTCACCGAGGTCGACCCCGGCCATGTCGCCGCCGCCGCGCTGCGCGGCCGCCACGCGGGCTCGGACTTCGCCGAGCTGCGCGGGCTGGCCGTGGACGCCGCCGCGTCGATGATCGCCGAGGACCCCCAGTACTCGAAGCTGGCGGCCCGCCTGCTCGCCCTGGAGATCGTCGACGAGGCGAACAGCCAGGGCTCGGTCTCCTTCTCCGCCTCGATCGCCGTCGGCCACGCCGAGGGCCTGATCGGCGACACCACCGCGGCCTTCGTCGCCAAGCACGCCGCCGCCCTGGACGCGCTGATCGACGCCACCGGCGACGACCGCTTCGAGTACTTCGGCCTGCGCACCGTCCAGTCCCGCTACCTGCTGCGCCACCCGATCACCCGCAAGGTGATCGAGACCCCGCAGCACTTCCTGCTCCGCGTCGCCTGCGGCCTGGCGGTCGGCGACTCCGAGCAGTCGGTGCGCGAGGTGGCCGAGCTGTACGGCCTGATGAGCCGCCTGGAGTACCTGACCTCCTCGCCGACGCTCTTCAACTCCGGCACCCGGCACCCGCAGATGTCGAGCTGCTACCTGCTCGACTCCCCGCTGGACAACCTGGACTCGATCTACAACCGCTACGCGCAGATCGCCCGCCTGTCCAAGCACGCCGGCGGCATCGGCCTGTCCTACTCGCGCATCCGCTCGCGCGGCAGCCTGATCCGCGGCACCAACGGCAAGTCCAACGGCATCGTCCCGTTCCTGCGCACCCTCGACTCCTCGGTCGCCGCGGTCAACCAGGGCGGCCGCCGCAAGGGCGCGGCCTGCGTCTACCTGGAGACCTGGCACGCCGACATCGAGGAGTTCCTGGAGCTGCGCGACAACACCGGCGAGGAGGCGCGCCGCACCCACAACCTCAACCTGGCGCACTGGATCCCGGACGAGTTCATGCGCCGGGTCAACGCCAACCAGGACTGGTCGCTGTTCTCCCCCGCCGACGTCCCCGAGCTGGTCGACCTGTGGGGCGCCGAGTTCGACGAGGCCTACCGCAAGGCCGAGCTGGCCGGCAAGGCCGTGCGCACCATCCCGGCGCAGACCCTGTACGCCCGCATGATGCGCACCCTGGCGCAGACCGGCAACGGCTGGATGACCTTCAAGGACGCCTCCAACCGCGCCGCCAACCAGACCGCGCTGCCGGGCCGCACGGTGCACTCCTCCAACCTGTGCACCGAGATCCTGGAGGTCACGGACGACTCCGAGACCGCCGTCTGCAACCTGGGGTCGGTCAACCTCGGCGCGCACGTGGCCGACGGGGCTTCGGTCGAGGACCTGCTCGGTGCGATGGACTGGGAGCGGCTGGACGCCACCGTCCGCACCGCCGTCACCTTCCTCGACCGCGTGGTGGACATCAACTTCTACCCGACCACCGAGGCCGGCACCTCCAACTCCCGCTGGCGCCCGGTCGGCCTGGGCGTGATGGGCCTGCAGGACGTCTTCTTCAAGCTGCGGATCGACTTCGACTCGGCGGAGGCGAAGCAGCTGTCGACGCTGATCGCCGAGCGCATCATGCTCACCGCCTACGAGCGCTCCGCCGACCTGGCCGAGCAGCTGGGCCGCCACGAGGCGTACGGCGAGACCCGCGCCGCCCGCGGCGAGCTGCACATCGACCACTTCCCGACGGCCGCCCCGCAGTGGGCCGACCGCTGGACGGCGCTGCGCGCCCGCATCGCCGTCACCGGCCTGCGCAACTCGCTGCTGCTCGCGATCGCCCCGACCGCGACCATCGCGTCCATCGCCGGCGTGTACGAGTGCATCGAGCCGCAGGTGTCCAACCTGTTCAAGCGCGAGACCCTGAGCGGGGAGTTCCTCCAGGTCAACCCGTACCTGGTGCGCGAGCTCAAGGAGCTCGGCGTCTGGGACCAGCAGACCCGCGACGCCCTGCGCGACGCCAACGGCTCCGTCCAGGAGTTCAACTGGCTGCCCGCCGAAGTCCGTTCGCTGTACCGCACCGCCTGGGAGCTGCCGCAGCGCGCGCTGATCGACCTGGCCGCGGCCCGTATGCCGTACCTGGACCAGAGCCAGTCGCTGAACCTGTTCATGGCGGCGCCGACCATCGGCAAGCTCAGCTCGATGTACGCCTACGCGTGGAAGGTCGGTCTGAAGACCACCTACTACCTGCGCTCGCGCCCGGCCACCCGCATCGCCCAGGCCGCCTCCGGTGCTGCGCGCGCCGCCGCGCCCGTGCCGGTGAACACCCCCGCCCTCACCCCGGAGCAGGAAGCCGCCATCGCCTGCTCCCTGGAGAACCCCGAGTCCTGCGAGGCCTGCCAGTAATGACTGCCGACGACCGCAAGATGCTGCTCGACCCCGGCTTCGAGCTGACCCTGCGCCCGATGCGCTACCCGTCGTTCTACGACCGGTACCGGGACGCGATCAAGAACACCTGGACCGTCGAGGAGGTGGACCTGCACTCGGACGTCGCCGACCTGGCGAAGCTCAGCGAGGGCGAGCGCCACCTGATCGGCCGCCTGGTCGCCTTCTTCGCGACGGGCGACTCGATCGTCGCCAACAACGTGGTGCTGAGCCTCTACAAGCACATCAACTCCCCGGAGGCGCGGCTGTACCTGAGCCGTCAGCTGTTCGAGGAGGCCGTGCACGTCCAGTTCTACCTGACGCTGCTGGACACCTACCTGCCCGACCCGGAGGACCGCGCGGCTGCCTTTGCCGCCGTGGAGAACATCCCCTCCATCGCGCAGAAGGCCAAGTTCTGCTTCAAGTACATGAACGCGGTCGACCACATCGAGTCGCTGCAGACGAAGGAGGATCGGCGGGCTTTCCTGCTGAACCTGATCTGCTTCGCGGCCTGTGTCGAGGGCCTGTTCTTCTACGGCGCGTTCGCGTACGTGTACTGGTTCCGGAGCCGGGGTCTGCTGCACGGTCTCGCGACCGGCACCAACTGGGTGTTCCGCGACGAGTCCATGCACATGGACTTCGCGATGTCGGTGGTCGACACCGTGCGCGAGGAGGAGCCCGACCTCTTCGACGAGGAGATGGCCAAGCAGGTCACGGAGATGCTGGAGGAGGCCGTCGAGGCCGAGCTCCAGTTCGCCCAGGACCTGTGCGGCGACGGCCTGGCCGGCATGAACACCGACTCGATGCGCCAGTACCTGGAGGCTGTCGCCGACCAGCGCCTGGCCCGCCTCGGCATGCCGATCCGCTACGGGTCGACCAACCCGTTCGGCTTCATGGAGCTGCAGAACGTCCAGGAGCTGACCAACTTCTTCGAGCGCCGGGTCTCCGCGTACCAGGTCGCCGTCGAGGGTTCGGTCTCCTTCGACGACGACTTCTAGGAGTCAGAGCCCTGGCAGAGGGGGAGCGCCGCTCGGCGCTCCCCCTCTGTCGGTGACGGGCCAGCGGGGGCCGTCCTGATCGCGCAGCCACGCCGACTGGCGCTCCGGTACGACGGTGATTCCGTAGTCGTACGGCGTCGGCCGGCCGTGCGACTCCCACTGTGACCAGGCGGTCAGCACCTCGTCGCCGATGCGGCGCGGGCCGCCCTGGTGCAGTACGGCACTGCCGTCGCCACGCGCGGACAGGGCCGCCCACGAGGCGTTGCCGTCGTGGATCCAGGCGTTGACTCCGTCCTCGTCCCGGCCGGTCATCACGACGGCGTCCGGAACGGCGACCCGCACCGCGAAGCGCAGGTCCCAGTTGTCGGCTAGCGGGGCGAGGTCGCGCTCGGTGATCCGCTCGGAGTCAGGGCCGCCGGTACCGCGCACCTTCGCGTAGCCAGCCGAGGCCGGGAGCGGGCCGGACCGGTCGGCCATGAACTGGCCGAGGCCCTGTACCCAACCGCTGGCACTTCGCCCGTCGGCTGCCACCGTGAGTGCCACGTGCCCGAGCCGTCCCCACGGGTAGACGATCCGACCGCCCGGCCTGGCGGCTTCGATCCATTCGTACGGAACGGCCTCGACGGCGTAGGTCGCGTGGATCCGATCGAACGGGCCGCCGGGCGGCACAGTGCTGGTGCCGTTGCCGACGAGCAACTCGGCATCGACCCCGACGGCGGCGAGCCGTCGGCGCGCGAGCACGGCGAGGTCTTCGTCGATCTCGGTGGAGACGACCAGTCCGGGCCCGGCACGCCAAGCGGCAAGAGCGCAGCTCCACCCCTGCCCGGTGCCGATGTCCCACACGGTGTGACCGGGTTCCAGCACCAGGCTGTCCAGCATGTCCGCCACCACGGCGGGTGCTGAGAGGCTGGACGACGGAAGTCCGTCGGCGACCTGGGTGACCGCCGCGTCGTCCGGGCCCGCGTACACCTCGTCCGCCCACCCGGCCGGGTCAGTCGTACGGTCGAGCGGCACGTAGGAGTGGCCGCCCCACCGCCACAGCCGATCCGGCGCGAACGCGTCGCGAGGCAGCGCGGCCATGGCTTCGCGCACCCAGGGTGCGGAGGGCGGCCACGCCCCACGCTCCTCCATCGCCGCGTCCATCTGCTTGCGGCGGCCCACCAGGTCATCGGTCACTTCTTGTGCTTTCCGTCGCTCGGCGGCGGAGGCGGCACCTGCCCATCGGCGTTGCCCGGCGGCGGGTTCCCCTGCCCCGGGTCCGGTGGTGGCTTCTCGTGCTCACCCATGCGTCGCTCCTTCCAGAGGCGGAACCCGTCCGGTCGCCCATCGTTGCGCGGCACCGATGGGCGGCGGTAGGTGGCACAGGCGCGCACCCGGGGCGTGCCGACCCGAGACGCGCGCTGATTCGGCCGAGCATGAGAAATGAACAGTGGTGCCCCGCACGGCCACAGCCCGTGCGGGGCATCACTGGCGTTTCAGTCGGTCGGAAAGTCGCCGGACTTGACCCCGGCGAGGAACGAGGACCAGGCGTCAGCCGGGAAAAGCAGAGCCGGCCCGCCAGGATCCTTCGAGTCACGGACCGGCACAAGGCCGATCACACCATCGGCCACCTCAACACAGTCGCCGCCCTGTCCGCTGTAGCTGCTCTTACGCCACACCAACATGCTTACCTCCCTACTGCTTAGCGGTACAGCTCTTGCCGTACCCGAGCGATCATGTCGAGACTGTCAGCCGGGCTCAAGGCGATCGAGCGAAGCGAATCGAAGATCAGCGTGTAGTCCTCAGTCTCCGCCGGAGTCTCCATGTAAAGCGTCCCCGTTCGATGTTCGACGCACACGACGTCCGAGTATGTCGACACAGGAAAGCTGAACAAGACGAACGCCCCCATCAGCCCGGCATGCGCTCCGGCCCGATCCGGCAGTATCTGCAGCTCGATGTTGGGCCGCTCCGCCATCTCCAAGAGCCGGTCGAGCTGCTGGCTCATGACCTTCACTCCGCCTACCTGGACTCGCAGCGCCGCTTCCCCTGCGATCACACAAACACGTGGCGGATCGGCACGGTTCAACACCTCCTGCCGCGCAATCCGAGCAGTTACGAGGGCCTCCACCTCGTCTTTGCTCAGCGTGGACGGTCGCGCCTGAAGCACAGCTCGGGCATAGTCCGGGGTCTGCAGCAGGCCTGCCACCAGCACATTTTGAAACGACCGGATGTAGTCAGCCGTCTCCTCATAGCCGATGAAATCCGAGTATGACGGCCTCGCCAAGCTCGCACGCTGCACCCAGCCCGGCTCGCGACCGCGACGAGCCATAGCCACCATGTCATCGACGTACGCCTGGTCAACAACGCCGTAGAAGGTCAACAGATCACGCAGCTCGCCAAGCGAGATTCCCAATCTGGCGTTCTCGATCCGGCTGATTTTGGTCCGATGGCAACCGATCCGCTGCGCCGCCTCCTCGGGCGTCTTGCCCGCCTCTTCTCGCAACTTCACCAGCGCGGCAGCCAGCCTCCGACGGCGCACCGTCGGCCGCACATCGCTCATTTGACGTCCTTTCACACCTGGACCAGTACAAGCGTACCGCCGCAGAAGAATCTTGGAACGAGTTCCAAAGTCTCAGTTGCGAATGGAACGCGAGCGGATGCAAGCTACTACACGTAGTCACTGGATCGCCACAGAGTGATCACGGCGACTCTCCCCCGGGCATCCCCATGCCTTCTTCAGCCGCTCTCACCTGCACACTCCAGAGGTGGCCCCGCCATGCCTGAGACCGTCTCCACCATCCCCACCGAGCAGACCTGCTGGCTGCCCCGGCACCGCAAGTCCCCCCGCACCGCCCGCCAGGAGCTCCGCTCCTTCCTCCTCCCCCACCCCGCCGGCGAACCCCTCCTCCCCACCGGCGAGTTGCTGGTCAGCGAGCTCGTCACCAACGCCGTGCAGCACGCCCGCACCCCGCGCGGCCGCCTGGTCTTCGTCCGCTTCCATCTCTCCCCGGACAACACCCTCCGCATCGAGGTGCACGACGCCGACAGCGAGAAGCCCACGTTCCGCGACGCCTCGGACTCCGACGAGGCCGGCCGGGGCCTGTTCCTCGTCCAGGAGTTGGCGCAGAGCTGGGGCTGCTCCCCGCGCGAGGGCGGCATCGGCAAGTTCATCTGGTGTCACATCACCCCTGAGGCGGCCGCCGCGTGAGCGCCGTCCGGGCCGGGATCGTGGGCATCATGGCGCCCGCCCTCTTCCCCAGCCTCGACCACGCGCTGCCCGTCCTCTGGGAGCGCGTGCGCACGCTCCCGATCCGCGAGGCCCACCGGGACTTCATCCGCTGCTGCATCGGCCCGGGCGGCGGCAACGGCGTCGCCCGCTGCCTCACCCGCAGCGGCAGCTGGAGCACCACCCTCTACGTCGGCGAGATGACCGACTGGACCGCCCACCCCATCACCATCACCACCCACCACCCCTGAACGCCCCCGCACCACTGCGCGCGCTCCTCAACACCGAGTTCACGCCGGGTGGCGCCGGCACACCCGCGCGGTGCCGTGCGCAGGAAATCAGGCCCCGCCGACTTCCTGCGCACCGCGTCAGCCGTGGTCCTCCCACCCCGGTGCGCGGGGCCGGGCCTCGCTCAGCATGGCGTCCCCGGCCCTGGCGGCCCGGACGACCCCGGCAACGCCGGCAACGCCGGCCGGTGATCTTGTCGGCCGCCCTGGACGGCCCTCCGACGAAGCCGCAGGCTTCCCCGCCCCCGCGCGCCGCCCGTCCGAATGAACTCCCGGGCCACACCGGCTTCCCGCGCATGCGCACGACCGGCCCCCGGTTACCGTCCGGCGCACAGTCGAACGAAAGGGGCACCCATGGCCACGGTTCTGGACTACGCGGGCGACGGCATCGTCCAGCTCATGAGCATGGCGGAGGAGGACTGGACCGAACAGGAGCTCAAGGACGCCCTCCAGCACGCGATCCTGCTGGAGCTGGCCACCGTCCCGCCGTACGCCACCGCCCTCTGGTCGATCACCGACCCGGACAACACCAAGCCCGTCCGCCAGACCGTCCACGACATCATCCTCGACGAGATGGCGCACTTCGGACTGGTCTGCAACATGCTCACCAGCATCGGCGGCACCGTCGTCGTCACCGACCCCGCCGCCGTCCCCAAGTACCCGGGCGAGCTTCCCGGTGGCGTCAACCCCGGGCTGGAGGTCTACCTCAGCGGGTTGACCCGCGACTCGGCCAAGCTCTTCTCCGACATCGAGAAGCCCGAGAACCCGCTCGCCTTCGCTGTCGACGGCAACACGATCGGCGCCTTCTACCAGCGCATCGCCAACGTCTTCCCCAGGTACGCCCACCTCCTCACCGGTCAGCGGCAGGTGACCACCTCGATCGGGAACCGCGTCATCAACCCGATGAACACCATCGACGACGTGCTGAGCGCGATCCACGTCATCCAGACCCAGGGCGAGGGGACCACGGCCTCCCCGGAGGACCCCTTCCCCAACGTCCCGGGCGAACTCGCCCACTACTACGCCTTCAAGGAACTCGCCGTCGGCAAGAAGCTCGTCTTCAACGACGGGTCGCAGAAGTGGGAGTTCACCGGCGCCGACGTCCCGCTGCCGGACACCTCCCCGGTCGCCCGGGTGCCCAGGGGCGGCTGGCCCCGCAAAGGCGACCCCAACTCGCCCGACCAGCCCACCGCCAAGCTCCTGGACGCCTTCAACCAGCAGTACAGCGACATGCTGCGCGCCCTCGAACACGCCTGGAGCGACGACCCGTCCGCGATCGGCACCGCGATCGGCCTGATGTTCCAGATGCGCGACACGGCTCAGCAGATCGAGGTCGTCAAGCTCCCCGCCGACCCCCGCTCCACCTACGGCCCCGAGTGGCTCCTGGTGTAACCGGACGGCACGAAGGCCGGTGCGGACGGGTCCGCACCGGCCTTCAACGTGCAAGCAGCCGTTACTCGTTCGGCACGGTCGCGTAGCGCGCGGTGCCCTCGGCCATCTGCCGCAGCGCGTCCTTGCGGTCGCGCTTGGACAGCTTGTCGATGTAGAGGAACCCGTACAGGTGGTCGGTCTCGTGCTGGAGGCAGCGGGCGAAGAAGCCAGTGCCCTCGACCCGGATCGGGTTGCCGTCCTTGTCCACACCGGTCACGGCCGCGTAGTCCGGGCGCGGCAGCTCGGCGTAGGCGGTGGGGACGGACAGGCAGCCCTCGTTGCCGTCGTCGAGCACGCGGCGGCGGTCGGCCGGGTACTCCTCCAGCTTCGGGTTGATCACGTGGCCGATGTGGCGCACGCCCTCGTCGTCCGGGCAGTCGTAGACGAAGACCTTGAGGTCCACGCCGATCTGGTTGGCGGCGAGGCCGACGCCCTCGGCGGCGTACATCGACTGGAACATGTCGTCGATCAGCGCGGACAGTTCGGCGTCGAAGGCGGTGACGTCCTTGACCTCGCGGTGCAGCACCGGGTTGCCCACGACGGTGATCGGACGCGCGGTGCCCTTGGTGAGGTCGGGCTCCTCACCGATCACCTTGACGGGCGCCTCGGGCGCCGCCCCCTCCACGTCGTGCTCGTGCTCGTGGTCGTGCTGCTCCGCCATGTCTTCCGCTTCCATAGGTCTACGCGTACCTCACCAGGGTACTCAGCAGACTTCTTCGAGATCCCGGTAAGCCCGGCTCCCGGGGGAGGCCGCGACCCAGCGGTCCAGCAGGGTGCGGACCAGGTGCGCCGGGGCGGCGATCCCGCACTCGCGCTCGACCAGCCAGGACATCCCGGCGGCGCCGCCCTGGCTGAGGTGGCTGAGGTGCCCGGGGTGGGCGGCGTCGCCGTCGTCGTGCGGGTCGTGGTGGGCGACGACGCCGTCGTCGGAGGCCATCCGGCTCTCCGAACAGGCCCGGCACAGCAGCCGCACCGAGGAGGTCCAGTCCTCGGCTGCGTAGCCGGCGTCGGCGACCAGCCGCTCCAGGGCGTCCCGGTCACCGGCCGTGGCGGCCTGCAGCAGCACCACGTAGGTGGGCACCGGGGAGGGCGCCCACAGTTCGATCTCGTCGAAGACGGGGTAGGCGACGCCGTCGGTGACCCGCTCGCCGTGCGGGGCGCCGTCGTGCAGCACCACCTCGCCCCAGCGGCGGCCGGAGGAGGGCAGCGGGATGGACAGCACCTCGATCCGGGCCGGGTCCAGGCGCCGGCCCCACACCACCTCGGACTCGCCGTCCGGGGACAACCGCACCGGGGTGGTGCCGAGGTCGAGGCTGACCGGGCCGTCCACGCCGGGGCCACCGGGCAGCCTGAGCCCGTACGCCTGCCAGGCGCGGCGGGCCAGCGGCCAGTCCTGCAGTGCGGTGGCGGTAATGCCGAGGTTCCACCAGTCGGGGGCGCCGTGCTCGCGGTCCAGCAGGGCGACGGCGCGCAGGCCGGCCGAGCGGGCCTGCTCCCAGTCCCGGCGGAACTTGTGCAGCAGGGCGAGGTTGAACCAGGAGTCGGACAGCCAGGGCTCCAGGTCGGCGGCCATCACCAGCAGGGCGCCGGCGTCCTCGTAGCGGCCGTCGCCGATCAGCGTGAAGGCCCGGTCGGTCGTCTGCCGCCAGGTGGCGGACGGCCGGTGCCGTGCCCGGTGGAAGATCCTCACGTTCGTCCCTGCCGTCGTCATCCGCTCAAGTCCCGTACCGCCGGGCCCGTCCCGTCCTCGACGGGTCCCGGGTCCCGGTGTTCCGGGTCGGTGTTCCACGCTACGACCGCATCCAACCACGCCCGCCCCCGCCCGCGCTCCCCACCGCCGAGGTTGGGGCCCGCCCCTCCCCAGCCTGCCCGTCGGAGCACGCCTCCTCAACCCCTGGCCGCGCGGGCCCGATCGGAGGCCGAGCGGGCCTCCACCCCGACCCGGCCGCCGCTGCGCCCGCGCCCGGGGCGCGCTCAGCCGCGCGTCTGCCCGCCGACCCGGGCCAGGGCGTCCACCACCCGGGCGTCGTAGACCCGGCCGCGCCCCAGCCGCAGCACCTCCAGCGCCTCCAGCCGCCCCACCGCCTCGCCGACGCCCCGGCCGCGGGCCGCGGTCAGCAGGTCGTCGTGCGCGTTGGCGACCCGG
Source organism: Kitasatospora sp. NPDC001159 (assembly GCF_053598235.1). Classification (NCBI taxonomy): domain Bacteria; kingdom Bacillati; phylum Actinomycetota; class Actinomycetes; order Kitasatosporales; family Streptomycetaceae; genus Kitasatospora; species Kitasatospora sp. NPDC001159. The sequence continues at coordinate 6,892 of NZ_JBSFJV010000045.1, read as the reverse complement.
ATGATCCGGGCCGCGAGCGGCACCGGGCGCTCGCCGCCGACCGGTCCGGAGCAGGGATCGGCCAGCCGGGCGACCTGCTCGGCGACCTGCCGGGGCACCCCGGTGCGACTGATCACCTCACTGCCGAGGCGGGCGATCCGCTGCTGCTCGTCGCAGGGCAGCAGCGCGGTGGCGCCGTCCGGCACCGGCTCGACCAGGGACAGCTGGCCGACGTCGTGCATCAGCGCCGCGTACTCCAGCAGGGCGAGCTCCCGGGTGCCCAGCCCCAGCTCGCGGCCCAGCGCGCACGCCGTGTCCGCGACCCTGCGCGCGTGCCCGTGCGGGGTGTAGCCAGCCACCTCGGTGGCTCGGGCCAGGGTCGCGATGGTCTGCCCGGTGGTGGCCCGCACCGCGGCGGCCCGCCGGAAGGACACCTGGGCGAGCAGCAGCGGGGTGCAGAACAGCGGCAGCGCCCACAGCCCGACCTCGCCGGCCGCGAGACTGACCAGCATCCCGGTGGCGACGATCGCCGAGCCGATCCCGAACAGCGAGCGCAGCTCGTCCTCCAGCGCCGCCGGGAACCGCAGCCCGGAAGCGGAGCAGCGCAGCAGCGCCGCCAGGGTGGCGTCGCAGAGCGCGGCCAGCGCGGCGACGGTGGTCAGGAACGCCCCGTAGGCCGGGCCCTCGGGCGAGAAGCGGTCGACCGGGCCGCCGTTGTAGAGCGGCTGGAAGACGGCGGCGGCGAAGCCGACCGCGAGCAGCCGGCGGGCGGCGCTGTCCCGGCGGGCCGGGTCGGCCCAGGGCGGGCGCCGGTGCGGGCGCTCGGGGCGGTGCGGCAGGGCGAGGCCGGGCAGCCAGGCCAGCAGCAGGCCGGCCCCGGTCACCGCGACCACCTGGAGGGTGCCGTGCGCGGTCGGCACCCCGCGCAGCGGTCCGAGCAGGGCGTACGCCAGCGCACCGGCCGCGCCGATGGGCGCCTGTTCGCGGTCGCCCGGAAGGGTGATCCGGACGCACTCGCCGAGCGCGATCAACGCGGTGAACGCCAGCGCGACCCCCGGCTCCGCGACCCCGCGCAGCGCGACCGTGCCGAGCGCGAACGCCAGCAGTACGACGGCGGCGGTGTGCACGGCGCGGGCGGTGTGCACGGCGCGGGCCGCACGACCGGGCATACGGGCGGACGCGGTACGGGCGGAGCCGACGCGCCCGGGGCCGCCCGGCCTGGGGCCCGTCACAGCTGCCCGGCCGCGGGGACGCTCCTGCCCTGGGCGGGCACCCGGACCGGCGCGGCCCGCGCCGGCTCGGGCACCCCGAGCGGGATGTCGGGGACGGCCCGCACCCAGTCCTCGGAGTGCACCACCGGCTGCCAGTCGTGCACGGCCAGCGCGTCGATCAGCGCCCGCACCATGGCCGGGTCGAACTGGCTGCCCGAGCAGCGCTCCAGCTCGGCCACCGCCTCGGTGACCGGGCGGCCGCGCCGGTAGGAGCGGGTGGAGGTCATCGAGTCGAAGGCGTCGGCGACCGAGATGATCCGGGCGAACTCGGGGATCTGCTCGCCGGCCAGGCCGCTGGGGTAGCCGCGCCCGTCCATCCGCTCGTGGTGGTGCAGGATCCCGGCGTGCGCCTCGCCGAGGAAGTCGATCCCGCGCACCAGCTCGTACCCGTACACCGGGTGGATCTCCACGGCCCGGCGCTCGTCCTCGCTGAGGGGACCGTTTCTGCGCAGCAACTCGGTGGCCACCCCCAGCTTGCCGACGTCGTGCAGGATCCCGGCGAAGCGCAGGGTGCGCAGCCGCTCGGCCTCCATGCCGAGCTGAGTGGCGATCAGCACCGAGGCCCGGCCGACCCGTTCGCTGTGGCCGCGGGTGTACGCGTCCTTGATCTCCACTGCCTGCACCAGCGACTGCACGGTGGCCTGGTGGGCGTCCTGCTCGCGCTGGCCCTGGGCGAACACCCAGGCGGAGATGGACAGCGGCAGCAGCGCCAGCAGCGCGGCGAACGCCCCGTACGGGCCCTGCCAGAGCACCGTGACCATCAGCCCGCCGGCCGCGTGCACCAGCACCGGCAGCCCACACACCGAGCAGGCCCCGCGCAGCACGACCCCGGCCCCGCGGCCCTCGCTGAGCATCAGCATCACGCCCACCACCGCGCCGTTGACCAGGCAGAACGCGGCGACGGCGGCGAAGCCGGGCAGCAGCGCGGCCGGGAAGCGGGAGCCGAGCAGCAGTTGCGGGCCGCGCAGCAGGTGGAAGGCGACGGAGGAGGCGAAGGCGCACAGCGCGAGCTGGGAGCCGTTGAACAGCTGGCGCCGGCGGCAGCCGGGGCCGGCCGGGCCGCCGAGCAGCGCGGCGGGGGCGGCGACCAGGGCGGCGGCAGCCGGCGGGAGCATCAGCACCCCGGCGAACAGCACCGGGAAGAAGGCGTTCACCCCGGGCCGGGCCGGCGCTCGCTCCGCCGGCGCGGGGCGGCGCAGCAGTCGGCGCACGAGGAGTCGGCAGGGGGCGGGCAGGCCCTGGGCGAGCGACTCCCAGCAGCCGTGCAGGAAGGCCAGCAGCCCGACCTTGGGCCAGTCCACCGGGTGGCCGAGCCAGCGCGGCACCCCGGGCGCCGCGGCGGCGGGCAGTAGCGGCAGCAGGCAGCACAGCGCCGCCACCGGGACGGCCACCAGGTAGCGCGCCGCGCTCTGCGGCAGGGTCGCGCCTCCACTGTCGGTAGCGATCTCGACCTCCCCGCCATCCGGGCCCGTGTTGCCTCAACGCGCCGGGGATACCGACGGTGAGCGTCCGTCAGGAGGATAGGCCGCCGTCCGGGCGCGGGGACGCATGATCGCGCAATGGCGCAGTTGGCGCACCACCAACTCACTCGAACGAGTGACGGCGCATGCGGGCAGAACGGGAGCGGCCCCGGAAGCGCACGCTCCCGGGGCCGCTGAACTCCTTGCCCGAACCGCTCGGCCCACCCTCGTCGACGGGCCGACGGACTACCTCGCCCGGCCGGTGGCCGTCACGCCGCGCGTCGACCGGCCGGTCACTCCGCCTGGGCGGCGGCCTCGACCGGCGCACCGGGGCGCACGGCCGGCTCCTCGGCCGCGCCTTCCTGCGCCAGGGTCGGCGCCGGCCGCGCGGACTCGACGTGCACCTCGGCCGAGGTCTCCACGGCGACCACCACCTGCTCGCCCGAACGCTGTCCGGACCGGATCGAGTCGATCCTGGCCAGGACCTTGCTGCGCAGGTCGGCCGGGGTGTCGTCGCAGCCGCAGGAACGCTTGATCAGCGCCTTGATCGCCTGCTCCAGCCCGTACTGCTTCAGGCAGGGCGAGCACTCCTCGAAGTGCACGCGCAGCTTGGCGCAGTCGCCCTCGGGCATCTCGTTGTCGAGGAATTCATAGAGGTGGTCGAGGACCTCGCCACACTCCGTTTCGTGCGGATCGCCGCAGCTCATGAGCCCGAGCCCTTCGCTTCCTGCCCTGCCCCGCTGCCGGCCGGGACGAGCCCGCGCTCACGGGCGTAATCCTCCAGCATGCCGCGCAGCTGACGGCGGCCGCGGTGCAGCCGGGACATCACCGTACCGATGGGAGTACCCATGATGTCCGCGATCTCCTTGTACGCAAAGCCTTCTACGTCCGCGAGATAGACGGCGATCCGGAACTCCTCCGGAATGGCCTGGAGCGCGTCCTTCACATCACTGTCGGGGAGGTGGTCGAGCGCCTGGGTCTCGGCCGAGCGCAGACCGGTCGACATGTGCGACTCGGCCCGGGCCAGCTGCCAGTCCTCGATCTCCTCCGCCGCGGTGCGCTGGGGCTCCCGCTGCTTCTTGCGGTACGAGTTGATGAACGTGTTGGTGAGGATGCGGTACAGCCAGGCCTTGAGGTTCGTACCCTCACGGAACTGGTGGAAGGACGCGTACGCCTTGGCGAACGCCTCCTGGAGCAGGTCCTCCGCATCCGCGGGGTTGCGCGTCATGCGCAGCGCCGCCGAGTACATCGGATCCAGGTAGCCCAGGGCGTCGCGCTCGAAGCGCTCCCGCCGGGCCACCTCGGTCTCCTCCGCCGACACCCGGAAGGTGTCCTCGCCGATCGCCTCGGCCAGCTCCTCACCGGTGAGCGCCTCGTCCGCAGGCAGGCCCTCGTCCGGGCCACGGCCCGGCTCGGCCTCGTGCTCGGTCCCGACGACCGGACCCACCTCCTCGGCATGACGGGCACGGCCCACGGCGGGCCGCCCAGAAATGGAGGATATCGGGCTGACGGGCTTCTCGCCCGCGTCAAGCCACTCCGACCAGGAGGGGGCGAACGCCGCTGCGACCTCGCGCTCCTCAGGCCGTTCCGGGCACGCGATCGAACCCATCTGCCCTACCTCTCACCCGGTGACTCGTGCTGACGGAGACGACAACCACCGACACCCCGCCCGCATTCCCGCCCCCGCACCCCGTTCACTCGCAGGGGTGAGCGACTGCGAACTCCCTGCTCACAGCCGTCCCGGCGGCGAAGCGCTCACACCAGCCGCAGCACCCAGTCCCCCACCGCCGAGCAGACCAGCCCCAGCACCTCGTCCTCCCCCATCGGCGCCCGCTTGGGCACCGCGAACCCGTGACTGCCGTACGGCACCCCCACCAGCTCGTGCCCCTGCGGCAGCTCGGGGAACTCCTCCGGCCCGCCGAACGGGTCCGCCGCGCTCTGCACCACCAGCGTCGGCAGCCCCGACTCCAGCAGCTCCTCCGCCCGGCTCTTCTCCGGCTTGCCCGGTGGGTGCAGCGGGAACGCCAGCGCCACCACCCCCACCGCCCCGGTCGCCGCCCCCGTACGGCAGGCCACCCGCGCCCCGGCGCTGCGCCCTCCGACCACCAGCGGCAGCCCCTGCCCGGCCAGGTGCTCGGCCACCGGCCGCCAGCCCAGGTCCAGGGTCTTCGGCGCCGGGCCCAGCTTGCGGCCCTCCACCCGCCAGGGCTGCTCGACCAGCGCCACGGTGATCCCGCGCGGCGGCAGCCGCTCGGCCAACGCCACCAGGTCCCGGGCCTCGATCCCGCCGCCCGCGCCGTGCCCGAGCGCCAGCACGGCCTTCGGGGCGACCGCCCGGTGGTAGGTGATCCGGGCCTCGCCGGCCTCGGTGGCAACGAGTTCGGAGGTGGTCATCTTGGCGGCTCCAAGGAAAGGTCGGACTCCGTCAGTTCTCAGGTGCATCAATTCTCAGAACAGGGTGGTCTCGTACTCGGCCTCGGCCCACGGCTCCTTGAGCTCCGGGCCGTTGTTGCGGATGTTGCCGACCGCCGGGGACACCGGCGTGGCCAGCAGCGCGCCGGGCGGCGGGGGTATCAGCAGCCGGCGCAGCCCGTCCGGGTCGCCCGGCCGCGGATCCAGCCACTCGCCCCACGACTCGCGGTCCAGGAACAGCGGCATCCGCTCGTGGATCGGCGCCAGCGCCTCCTCGGCGTCCGTGGTGACGATCGTGAACGTCACCAACCACGCCTCGGGATGCTGCGGGGGCACCGCCCGGTTGCGCCAGAACTCGTACAGCCCGGCGAGCGCCAGCGGGACACCGTCCGCCCGGGAGACGAAGAACGGCTTCTTGCGCGCCCTGCCCCGCTCGCCCGGCACCATCTGCCACTCGTAGTAGCCGTCCACCGGCAGGATGCACCGCCGCGAGGCGAAGGCCTGCCGGTACGCGGGCTTCTCGTGCACCGTGTCCGACCGGGCGTTGATCATCTTCACCGCCGTCTCGGCGGAGTTCGACCACTGCGGCACCAGTCCCCAGCGCAGCGCCCGCAGCTGCCGCACCGGCCGCGCCCGCTCCTTGGACAGCCGCTCCAGCACCACGAACGCGCTGTTGGTCGGCGCCACGTTCCAGTTCGGGTCCAGGGCCTCCCCGGGATCCCAGAACTCCACGTCGAACAGCTCGACGATGTCCTCGGGCTTGCTGCTGGCTGCGAAGCGACCGCACATGCGGGCCAGCTTGCCACGCCGCCCCTCCTCACCACTTCCTCATCCACCGGCCGGAACCGCCCGTTCCCGCCCACCCGTCCCCGCATGGGAGGCTGCCCCGAACGGCCCAACGCAGCGAACGGAGGCGCAGACCCCCCGATGAACCCGAACGACCAGAACCTCGGCGCCCTGTGGAACCAGGTCACCGGCACCCAGACCGCCCCGCCCGGCTGGCTCGTCCTGGCCACCGGCGCCGCCGCCCTGCTCACCGTCCTCGCCCGCCCGCTCTGGCACGTCGCCCGCAACGCCGTCACCATCGCCCACGAGGGCGGCCATGGCCTCGCCGCACTCGCCACCGGCCGCAAACTCGCCGGCATCCGGCTGCACTCCGACACCTCCGGCCTCACCCTCTCCTACGGCCGCCCCACCGGCCCCGGCATGGTCCTCACCGCCGCCGCGGGCTACACCGCCCCCGCCCTGCTCGGCCTCGGCTGCGCCGCCCTGCTCGCCGCCGACCGGATCACCCTGCTGCTGTGGCTCGCCGTCGCCCTGCTGCTGGCCCTGCTCATCCGCGTCCGCAACGCCTTCGGCCTGTTCACCGTCCTGGTCGCCGGCGGCGCCTTCTTCCTGGTCTCCTGGTTCGGCAGCGCCCAGGTCCAGGCCGGCTTCGCCTACCTCGGCTGCTGGTTCCTGCTGTTCGGCGCCGTACGCCCCGTCCTGGAACTCCAGCACCAGCGCCGGATCGGCTGGGCCCGCGACTCCGACGCCGACCAGCTCGCCCGGCTCACCCACGTCCCCGCCCTCGCCTGGGTCACCGTCTTCCTGCTCGTCGCCCTCGCCTGCCTCGCCCTCGGCGCCAGCTGGCTCCTCCAACCCCTGTGACCCCACCGCGGGAGCGACGGGCCGTCCCGAGCCGAAGGGGCGCGCCGGTGCCGAAAGGGAGAAGCGACCAGCGAGGCACGAGCGCCGGAGCGCCGACCGTCGGCACCGGGTCAGAGCGCC